>JAHXHT010000274.1 GCA_025656435.1 Candidatus Thiodiazotropha sp. (ex Gloverina cf. vestifex)
GGTCGGGGCATAACGGCTGTCGCGTTGGCGAGTCGATTTTGGGGACTCGGATGTCCCAAAATCTTTCACGAGGTAGCGACACGCTTGATCTCTTAAGTATAAAAGTATTGATGCAGATCAACGCCCACTCAGAAAGCATAAAAAATCCCTGCTACTTTTAAAAGTACAATAATTAAAAAACCTTAATAAAACCATTTTGACTACCAAGGAGCGTTTAATGAGACCTGAATACCAAGACACTCGAAATTCGCCCGGCGCATTGGAAGCCAACCGCACTATGGACGTGGCAGGGAAACTGATTGAACTCGACCCCAAAGGCTATCTTTTAAATCTTTCTGACTGGAGTCCTGCTGTCGCTGAGCAGATGGCTGAAGAGGATAGTGTGGCACTGAACGACGACCACTGGCTACTGATCAGCTTTCTGCATCGCTTTTACAAGGAGTACGAGATCGCACCTGAGATTCCGATCCTCTCCCGTAATCTCTGCAAAGATCAGCATGACTGCCGTTGGACCAAGCGCCACATCGAGAAGATCTTCCCCAACGGTGCAAAATCAGCTTGCCGCTACGCCGGCCTGCCTGCCCCAGTTGGCAGAAGCTGCCTGTAGAACTATTTCCAGGGTTAGCTCAGCGCAGCATCCGTTCTAACCCCTTTTTCCCCAACCTTCAAAATTTCTCACGGCCCGCACTGACCTGTAAAACTTCCAACGCGTTCACTTCGCTTGATGAAGCCATCACAGTCAGATTTCGCGTATTATGCGCTTGTCTAATTTCGGAAACCTACCGTAGCCATGATAAGAAGACTGCCAGTAATTCTGCTCCTCACCCTCTTCAGCCAGACCCTACCAGCAGACCGGCTGGGGGAAGTCAGCACCAAATTCCGCATGCTTGGACCTAATGACAAAGTTGTCATCGAAGCCTTCGACGATCCGGCTGTGCCGGGCGTCACCTGTTATCTTAGCCGGGCAAAAACAGGGGGTATGTCAGGAGCAGTGGGGCTTGCTGAGGATACCTCGGATGCCTCCATCGCTTGCCGGCAGACAGGGGCTGTCACGTTGAGCCCCGATATCAAAAACAATTCCCGCGACGGTGAAGAGGTCTTCAAACAGCGTACCTCCATTCTCTTTAAGACCATGCAAGTGGTACGTTTCTATGACGCAGGGCGGAACACCCTCATCTATTTAACATATAGCGATAAACTGGTGGATGGCTCACCCAAAAACAGCATCACAGCCGTCCCGCTATACCAACCGGCGCCGGCGATGCCTGCTGCAACCGTTCCTGCAATACAATGAGCCAGCGCCTGCATACCGGCCGATTGGTTCTGACGCCAAAAGATCCCGGCTACCTGCCCAACGATCTTGCTGCCATTCTTGAGAAGCTCCAATCCATCGGACTCATCAATGGCGAAGTCCCTGGAGAAGCATCTCGATATTTGCTGGGTGATCGGTTCATGCAGCTGGTGACCTTTTTGGGATGCTCCCCTTCGATTCAACTCGAACCCGGTGAGGCAGATGAATCCTACTGTTATCTGGCCATTGCTGGTCCTTATCAGAGCCCCCACTTGCTATATGGCAAAAACTCCACACCACCCCGTTGCGAGTCCTGCCGCAAACGTATAACCGACTGGCGGACAGTCATCAAAATCTGGCGCGATTCAACACCGAACTGTCTTACTACCTGTCCACATTGTGGACATCAACAGAACCCCATCAGCTACGACTGGCGTCAATCCGCAGGCAGCGGACGTCTGTTTCTCCTCATCGAAAATATTTTCCCACAGGAGGCCATCCCAGCACCGGCACTCTTGGACCAGCTCTGCAAGGCAACTGGCAACCAACCCTGGCACTATTTTTATCAACAGGAAGAGTATCAGACACCCCCCTCAATTGAGGCCGAGTCGGAAAACATGAATGCCTGATAGGGTGGCTATCCCCAGCGGGATAAGTCAGGCCTTAGAGAGCAGCAGCAATCTCACTCAGATGGCTTCTGTTTTTACCCGCCTTCTTTGCTGCATAAAGCGCCTTGTCTGCACGCGAGAAGACCGTATCCACGGTATCTTCCGATTGAAAGCAGGCAATACCACAGGAGATGGTGACACGTACCGGCTTGCCGGCAGAGTGAAACCCGTTGTCTTCCACGGACTTTCTCATCTCTTCTGCAACACTTAACGCCTTTTCTCCTTCAGCACCACAGAGCAGGCAGACAAACTCTTCGCCTCCGAAGCGGGCGATAAAATCGGTTTCCCGTAGTCGGGCACTGAGACTCTGCGCAATCACCCGTAGCGCCTTGTCACCCGCCTGATGGCCAAAACGGTCATTGATGGACTTGAAATCGTCAACATCCCAGACCAGCATCGAGAGTGGCTCTTTAAACCGTTTCCAGCGAGCGTACTCCTGCTCCATCCGCTCCTCATAGGCCAGGCGGTTAGGCAGTCCCGTCACCGTATCCTGCAGTGCCAGATGATGTGCCTCCAGCATGCGTGAACGCAGATCGTAGGACTCTTTCTCAAGCCTCTCCAAGCGATCACGTAAAACAGCCTCGCTTTCATCCGCCTGTTTATGCCACTCGAGTTCCTCCTTCAGATATTCGTCAATGCTCCCTTTGATCAGGCTCAGGCGCTCAGTGATTGCACCTTTCAGTTGATGCAGATCGGTAGCCTGCTCAACCTTATCCCCAAGATCACCGACATGATCATTGACTCGCTCACTCAGATTTCGGCCATGTTCAACCAGCACGTCACGACCATCGTGAGCAGTCTGTAAATGGAAGCCCAAGTTCTGCAACTGCTGGGTAAGCTCGTCAAGAAAACTCTCAGCTTCTTTGATCTCCGATTGGATCTCGTCGTAAGACTTCGCCGAGAGTTCCAGCAGCTCCCGTAACACAGACGTCCAGACATCTTTTGGCGCATCGGCACTCAACTGCTGCTTGAAACCATTGACCCGCTCTTCCCAATGACCAGGCCATGCTGCCTGTTCCAGCAGATTCAGAAGAATGTCATTCGGCTTCAGGGCACCCTTGCCCTCGGCACGCCCCCCACCCAACAATCTGTCGAACAAGCCGCTCTTCTTCTCTCTGGGCAGTCCATGGCCCAGCAGGTCGAGGAGATGCGTGAACTTATCTGAATCGAAGGAGACCGGATCTTCACCCGCTGATCGCCATGGAAGGCTGAAAGCCGAGGCGATTAGTCCCCGATAGGCGTAGGCGCGGTTGTATGGCCGTAATTGTGACTGTTAGG
>JAHXHT010000275.1 GCA_025656435.1 Candidatus Thiodiazotropha sp. (ex Gloverina cf. vestifex)
TTGTTTGCTTCATGGGGTCTATATAATGATTGGCCTAGAATGTGCACCATTATCCCTCAATCGATGGATTCGTTCAGAGCTTCCTTAGCTGAGCGATTTTTAACAGGTCGTCCGGGATGTCCTTGCCGGTAAAAAAGCCTTCCCTGGCAACATGACGAATCAGATATTCTCCGGCTCCATTTTAATTGCGCCGCAGGGGCATTCAGCAGCGCACATGCCGCAACCCTTACAGTAGTCGTACTTGACCTCGAAACGATTCCCCGGACCCAGCTTGGTGATGGCGTTATCAGGACAGACACCGTAGCAGTTGTCGCACTCGAAACAATTGCCACAAGACATACAGCGGCGCGCCTCGTAGGCGGCATTCACCTCATCCAGGTCGCCCACCACTTCGGCGAAACCACTCTGTCGTCGTACAATATCGAGCATCGGTCTGACGGTGCGGGGGGCATCGGAGTAGTACCAAGTGTTCATCTTGCCGATATCCACAATTTCGTGTTTCCCGGGCTTTTCGTATGTCTCTTCCTTGAGCCAGGCGTCAATACTACGGGCGGCATGCTTGCCATAACCGATAGCGGTGGTCACCGTACGGGCGGAGGGCACCATGTCGCCACCGGCAAAAATGCCTTCGGCGCCGGTCTGCATCTGGCGGTTGACCTGTATTGCATCTGCCTCAACTGTGACACCTGCCAATGATTCCACCAGAGCAGTCTCCACGTTTTGGCCCAAGGCTTGAACCACCACATCAGCATCGAAGGGTTCGAACTGGCCCGATGGTTGAGGCCACTGCTCCTCACCATCGATCATCTGCTCTAGCTTCAGGCTGCCATCCTGGATCTCCCGGATCGCCTTAAGAGGTAGGATCTCCACACCCTCTTCCAATGCTTCCAGGATCTCCATCTCATGGGCCGGCATTTTCTCCCTTGCCTCGTAGACGATCAGGGTGACCTGGGTTGCACCCATGCGGATGGCAGTACGGGCCACGTCGACGGCGGTATTGCCACCACCGTAGACCGCTACGCGTCCTCGTAGCTCCACGTGCTCTTCTTCCTCGACCGAACGCAGCAAACTGACCGCGTCGAGTACCGGTACGCTGTCGTCCGAGGGGATCTCGACCCGTTTGGCATACTGAGCACCGATCGCGAGAAAGACCGCGTCGAAATCATGGGTCTCTTTAAAGCCCTGGATGTCTTCAATACGGGTATTGAGTACGATCTCAACCCCTATGGCTTCAATACGCTGGATTTCCGCCTTCAACTTCTCCTTGGGCATTCGATATTTTGGGATACCGTAACGCACCATGCCGCCGGCTTGGGCAGAGGCCTCATAAACGGTGACCTGGTGGCCGAAACGGCGCAGGTGGTAGGCGCAGGCGAGGCCGGCAGGTCCGGCTCCGACGATCATTACCCGTTTACCGGTATCCTGGCCAGGTTCGGCTTTCCAACCCTGGCGCAGAGCCTGGTCACCCAGGAACCGCTCTACGGAGTTGATGCCTACTGCATCGTCTACGTGTACCCGGTTACAGGCTTTCTCATAAGGGTGGTAACAGACCCGTCCCATAACGGCGGGAAAAGGATTGTTGAGCATGATCTCCCGCCAAGCCTTCTCGTAGTGGCCCTCCTCACTGTGGTAGAGCCAATCTTGGATATTCTCACCTGCCGGGCAGGCGTTGTTACAGGGTGGCAGCCGGTCCAGGTAGACCGGTCGCTCGGTACGCCAGGAACCGGTTTTGTTGAGCAGGCTGCTGCCCACATCGAGGGTTATCGCAAAGGGTTTTTTCATGCTTAGTCTCCCTGCTCGTCAATGAGGCTGAAGCGACGGATATTCCGATCCGCCACCGCCTGGAGTTGGGCGAGCTGTGTCTCGTTCTTCAGGGTGTGAGCAAAGCGGCGTTGCAGCCTGAGGTAGCCGGAAACCGGCACCTTGCGGCGGATCTTGGTAGAGGTGGTGATCTCACCATACTCCGCCTCGAACAGCGGATAGAGTCCGCTCTCCACTGCCAGCCGGGCGATCTTCACCGTATCTGCGGGCTTGGAGCCCCAGCCCAGGGGGCAGGGCACGAACACCTGGATGTAGTGAGCGCCTCGCAAGGACATTGCTTTCTCCTCCTTGGCCTCCAGATCATGTAGCCGGTCCACGCTGGCGGTGGCCACATAGGGGATGCCGTGGGCCATGGCGATCAGGGGTACGTTCTTGCCCTTGTCGAAATCGGCACCGGGTTCCGGCCCCACCGGCATGGTGGTGGCGGTGCGTGCCGAGCCGGGTGTGGCGGAGGAGCGCTGTACCCCGGTGTTCATATAAGCTTGGTTGTCGTAACAGATATAGAGCACGTCGTCGTTACGCTCGAACATGCCGGAGAGGGCGCCGAAACCGATGTCGGTGGTGCCCCCGTCGCCGCCCTGGGCGATGACCCGCACATGATCCCGTCCCTTGACCCGCATGGCTGCAGCGATGCCGGTGGCGACGGAGGGGGCATTGCCGAACAGGGAGTGCATCCAGGGGATACGCCAGACCGATTCCGGGTAGGGGGTGGTGAAGACCTCCAGACAGCCGGTGGCGTTTGCGGCAATCAGCTGATTATTGGTTGCGCGCATGGCAGCATCTATCGCGTATCTGGCGCCCAGGGCTTCGCCGCATCCCTGACAGGCGCGGTGGCCGGAGTCGAGGGAGTTGGAGCGGTCCATGGTGGCTTGTACCGTACGATGGCCCTCGTCAAGCAGGCGGTTGCCCACTGTGAGAGTGCCGGTTTGATAAAATTTCACTTGTTGATGTGGCATGACGTTCCTCCTCAGGCGGTCTTGGCGGCATCGACGACGCCGACCTCACGCAGGATGTTTTCCGCTGCCGCGCCGGAGCGGGTATGGTCCAGCTCCCGTGCCAGTTCCCTTTCCACGATGTCGCATTTGAGATCGAGAAAGGTGGTCTCTTCCAGATCGTCCTGCATGGCCTTTTCGAACAGGCTGCTGAGAGACTGGCGGGTGATGGGGCGTCCACCGAGACCGCCGATCACGGTATAGACCGGGGTAGTCAATCCACGGGTCGACATGCGCACGTTGCTGGCGACGATGCCCCCCATGCCGACCGCCAGACACTTCTCGAACACCACGACCCGCTGGCAATCTTTCAATCGCTGATCGCCATGGAAGGCTGAAAGCCGAGGCGATTAGTCCCCGATAGGCGTAGGCGCGGTTGTATGGCCGTAATTGTGACTGTT
>JAHXHT010000276.1 GCA_025656435.1 Candidatus Thiodiazotropha sp. (ex Gloverina cf. vestifex)
AACAGTCACAATTACGGCCATACAACCGCGCCTACGCCTATCGGGGACTAATCGCCTCGGCTTTCAGCCTTCCATGGCGATCAGCGATGGATGGCCGTGCAAGTTGGAAACGCATTGTGAAGTACCCCTCATATTTCATATCTTTCTTCTCGGGCTGAGTCATTAACCCACTGTACGCGTGGCTATTGTAATGAAAAAGAAGAAAAATACTTACTTTTGCACTCATGGGTTTAGCACCGAAAAAGAGCCCTTTCCTCAAGGCGGGAGACTGTCAGCCGCTAAAGGGGCAAGAGACCATCTTAATTACCCAGGAATTTGATAGATTTCTCTTTAAAGTATTAGTAAACGGTAATATAATGTAGCTAATGACATGCACTCACTAACCTGGACATACGTCTAGAATCATGACTCGCTCAACCATAGAAAACTTTTCAATGGCAAATCAAGCCGAGGGACATGTTGCCTTCAGGCTGCAAGGTGTCGATCACCTTCCCGTCATGGCCCAGGAAGAGAGTTGTCACATCCTCAAGCAGTATTTCGACTTCCTCGACTCCTCACTCTCCAGTCAGGAGGAGAGTGCAGACATTGGCCTATTGCAGGAGATGCTGTTAGAGATCTCACTGCTCCTGCGTTCCGATAAGAGCCCGCTTCGCGATGACGCTTATCTGCGGCTGCTCAACCGCCTCACCGCAATCTACGCCAAAGGACTCAAGGTCGAAAATGACTGGGCCTTCACCAGCACTGCTGCCAACTTTGCCGATATTCTCGAATCCATCAGCCAGCGCTATCAAGACTACGACTACAGCCACTCTGTCGGTCTGTTGCTGCACTATATGGACAAGCTTTTCAACTCCCAAGAAGAGAGCTGGATCGATGTCTTCGAGCACCTCCTCTCCATGCCGGATTCAATCAGGATCATGCAGCAGTTGAAAAACCAGCACCTACAGGAGATTCAGAATTGGGTTGAGGAAGGGGTCGATAACCTGTTCACCATCCGGGATGAGCAGTTCGAGTTGATCGCCAACCTGGACAAGCGCACGGAAGACCTCGAAAAAAAGATCGTCAAACGTGAGCAGGTGCTTCTAGACGTCAAACAAGCGGCTGATCGTGAGGGTATTGCTGTACTTCTCCACCAGCAGGAAAGGCGCGAAATCGAATCCCTCAATGAAAAACAACTTGCCCACCACGCTGAGCGGAAAGCAAAACTGGAAATCATCAAGCTTTTAGACGACAACATACAGGAATTTGCAGACCGGCTTACTGAGATACGCCGCAGCACCCTCATAAGATTGGTGTGGAGTAATCCCGACACACCGAAATAAACCGGCTGAAAAAAAGAAAGGCCTGACAATCGTCAGGCCTTTTTCGTTTGGTAGCAAGGGGCAGATTCGAACTGCCGACCCCAGCATTATGAGTGCTGTGCTCTAACCAACTGAGCTACCTTGCCAAAAGCTGTTGTGAAGGGCGGGCAATATACTGTCGCCATTCGGCAGTGTCAATATCAGACGTTGAATCGAAAGTGGATCACGTCACCGTCCCTGACAATATATTCCTTTCCCTCGGATCGTAATTTGCCCGCCTCGCGAGCCCCCTGTTCGCCCTTGCACGCAACAAAATCCTCATAGCTGACGATCTCAGCCCGAATGAAGCCTCGCTCGAAGTCGGTATGGATCACCCCCGCGGCTTCGGGGGCGGTGGCACTTTGTGGGATCGTCCATGCCCTGACCTCCTTCTCGCCAGCCGTGAAATATGTCTCCAGGCCCAGGAGCTTGTAACCTGCCCGCATCACTCGGTTGAGACCCGGCTCTTTTAGTCCCATATCAATAAGGAACTCAGCCCGCTCGTCCTCTTCCAGTTCGACAATCTCTGCCTCGATGGCGGCACAAACCGGTACCACTTCAGCCCCCTCTTCGGCCGCCATCTCCCGCAGCACATCGAGGTGTGGATTCGATTCAAAGCCATCCTCGGCCACATTTGCAATATAGAGCACAGGTTTGATGGTCAGCAGGAACAGGTCCCGTAGTTCCACCGCATCATCTTCACTCAGCTCCATGCGTCGTACAGGCAGACCCTCGTTGAGCTGATCCCTCGCTCGCTCGAGCAGCGCCTTTCTGAGCAGGATCTTCTTATCACCGGTCTTCGCCTGTCGTTCTGTCTTGGCCAATCCCTTCTCAACCGACTCCAGGTCGGCCAGCGCCAATTCCGTATTGATCACCTCCACATCTGAGATCGGGTCGACACGACCGGCCACGTGGACCACATCTTCGCTCTCAAAGCATCTCACGACCTGGGCGATCGCATCGGTCTCACGAATATTGGCAAGAAATTTGTTTCCCAGGCCTTCACCCTTGGAGGCGCCTGCCACCAACCCCGCAATATCGACAAACTGCATGGTGGTGGGAATCACCGCCTGAGGCTGAACGATACCGGCGATCACATCCATGCGGGCATCGGGCAACGGCACCATGCCTACATTGGGATCGATAGTACAGAAGGGATAGTTTTCGGCGGCGATGGTCGCTCTGGTCAATGCATTGAAGAGCGTAGACTTACCAACATTGGGCAAGCCGACAATACCACATTTAAAACCCATGAAAGGTACCCCCGCAGAAAAGGGGCAAGCATACCGGAAAGGTCTGCCGATTTGCACTCCTGCAAGCAAGAATCAGCCATATTGGTAATGACTGGGATTTCGCCGAGGGTTAGTGGATCAGCTGTATCAATACCCAGCAGCTATTGAATTGAAAAAAGCTTACCAAAGTTCGCGATGCGTAAAACGTCTTTTACTGCATCGTTACCATTCATGAGGACGACGCTCTCACCATGTACATTGTATTCACGGAGCTGTAGCAACATGCCCATGGCGGAGCTGTCCATATATTCCGCACCCTCTAAGTCAACCACAAAGGACTTTTCTCCTTTGGAATAACTTTTATAGACCTGCACAAAATCCTGATGGGTGGAAAAATCGAAGCGTCCCGCCACTTTGATGGTGACAGTTTTCTCATCGTCGGACACAACACTGGATATGGACATAAAAAACTCCGGATTATTATCAAGTATTCACTAGGGAAGCTCTGAACGAATCGTTTGTCAGCGAACGTTTCCTCTCGCTTGCTTCAAAACTGCCATGAGCGAAGAAAAACAGTGCAT
>JAHXHT010000277.1 GCA_025656435.1 Candidatus Thiodiazotropha sp. (ex Gloverina cf. vestifex)
TGGATTCGTTCAGAGCTTCCTTAGGGAACGATGTAGGGCATACAGAGAGCGCATCCGAAACGCCGTAGAGTCATTTGCGGGAGTCATGATGTAGTAGTGCACAAGCAGCTCTGCTGCAATGTGCAATACGGAATCGTGGCGGACGCAGGACGATCGGGGCATAACGGCTGTCGCGTTGGCGAGTCGATTTTGGGGACTCGGATGTCCCAAAATCTTTCACGAGGTAGCGACACGCTTGCCGGAGGAGCTGGGACCCTTTGCCGTCGGAGGCGAACCCAGTCTGTTCAAGGTGCCTGATCCCGCCAAGGACTGGATTGCACTCAATCGAAACGACCGCGCCTTCGCACTTTGGTATACCGCCTTGTGGGATGGTGATCTAAATCGCTATGTACCACAGGTTGCCGATGGCCGTTATGTGCTGCGTCTGGAGATGTTCGATGCCGCGGGTAATCGTCTTGATCCGACAGCACCGGGCGCTGACTGGACTTTCTTCCTGCCAACCTCGGATGCGGTCGGCGGTATCTGGCCGGTGGATGATAATCCTCACGTGCAACCCGATGGCAGCGTGCATTTTAATCTGTGGGTGGACAATACCGATACCACTGCCGATATTCAGTCCGTGGGTTTGGGCGGTTCCCCCACCGGTGAATGTCAGTTCATCGAGTACAATGACGGTACGACCGACCAGGTGAGGGTGACCTATGTGGCCTACCATAAGCTGCCACCCGAACGGGATTTCCTCGCCAGCTACAGTCTGTCGATCAAGCGGGGCATCTCGGGTACCACGGTGGAGAGTAACAGCTCCACCACACCTGCCCACACACCGACCAATCTGGATGTGGGCGTGGATCATCTGCTGCGCCAGATCGGCAGCAAGGGACCCTATACCCGTTGCGCATTTGCGGTTGAGCTCCATGCCAATCCCAGAACCCGGAATGGTTTCAGTCGGATTCGTCAATACGAGAGCCACGATACCTCGGCCTTTGCGTTGATGAAGAAACCCATTCCTTGCCCGCCATTCAGGGTATTGTCTTCGTCGGCTGAACCGGCAGTGGAGAGCCGTCTGATAAAAGAACGAACGGAATAGCCCGCAGTAATAACAGGGTTTTAAGCCGCCTTCGGGCGGCTTTTTTCTTTTCCGGTAACCCCATCTATTCTGAAAACACAGGTAATCACGACAGAGCTATTTTGGTATCCTCAATCTCCAGTGATTGGAGTGAGGCAGTGAGATAGTGGCAATCAAGAGACAGGATGCCCGGGCCGTCTTTATCGGCGGCGTGAAAGTCGGTGGTGGTGCCCCGGTGGTCGTGCAGTCGATGACCAATACCGACACGGCGGATGTGGATGCAACCACTGAGCAAGTCATGGCGCTTGCCGCTGCGGGCTCGGAGTTGGTTCGCCTCACGGTCAATAATGATGCCGCAGCCAGAGCAGTGCCGGAAATACGGGATCGCTTGATGGGTCAGGGTGTCGATGTGCCGCTGATTGGTGATTTCCATTTTAATGGTCACCGCTTGCTGAGCAATTTTCCTGCCTGTGCCGAGGCGCTGGCAAAATATCGCATTAATCCAGGGAACGTGGGCAGTGGTGAAAAGCGTGACAGTCAGTTTGCCAGCATGATCGAGACCGCTTGCCGCTTCGACAAACCGGTGCGAATCGGTGTCAATTGGGGCAGTCTGGATAAGGGACTGGTGGCCCGGCTGATGGATGAGAATTCCCGTTCAGACAATCCATTGGATGCCACACACATGACCTATCGGATCATGGTGGTGTCTGCGCTGGAGAGTGCGCAGCGGGCGGAAGAATTGGGATTGGGTTCGGACCATATTGTGATTTCGTGCAAGATGAGCGGGGTGCAGGACCTGATTGCGGTTTATCGATCATTGGCACAAAGTTGTGACTATGCCCTGCATCTCGGTCTGACCGAGGCAGGTATGGGCTCCAAGGGTATGGTGGCTTCCAGTGCCGCACTGGCGGTACTGTTGCAGGAGGGGATCGGCGACACCATCCGCATCTCTTTGACGCCGGAACCGGGCGGAGCGAGAACGCAAGAGGTGGTGGTGGCGCAGGAGTTGCTTCAATCTATGGGGATTCGCGCCTTTACCCCGATGGTTGTGGCCTGTCCTGGGTGTGGGCGAACCACCAGTACCTACTTCCAGCATTTGGCCAAGCAGGTGCAGCACCATCTGCGAGAGCGCATGATTCAGTGGAAGGCGGTCTACCCGGGTGTGGAGAATCTCTCGGTAGCGGTGATGGGTTGTGTGGTCAACGGACCGGGAGAGAGCAAGCAGGCCAATATCGGTATCAGTCTGCCGGGGACCGGCGAGTCGCCTGCTGCACCAGTCTATGTGGATGGAGAAAAAACCGTCACTCTGAAGGGTGACAATATTGCAGACCAGTTCATTGAACTGGTCGATACTTATGTGAAGCAACATTATGGGAACTAGGGCCTGTTAACAGGCCCTAAGCATTGGGGAGAGTCCAAGCCGATCATCCCCGTCTAATAAAAAAGTTGAGATACCAACTGAAACATGGTGGAGGAGAGAGATGAAAAAAAGCATTATTCCAATGGTCATGGGGACACTCATGTGTTTCTCCCAAGCGGGGGTTGCTGAGGAAGAGGCATCACCGACTGTCAGCCTCAAGCGCCTCTCTTTAGAGACTGCGACTGCGGTTGCTCGCGGCGCCATCGAGGCCTGCCGCAAAGAGGGGATTCAGATCGGCGTCACCGTGGTGGACAGAGATGGGACAGTACAGGTGGTCTTGCGCGATACCATCGCTGCACAAATAACCGTTCCGATCAGCCGTCAGAAAGCCTTTACGGCAGTTAACTTCAATGCGGCCACCTCGGCCCTGACCAGTCGTGCCGATACGCCGATCGGCCGCATTGATGGCTTTGTAATGTCTGCTGGTGGATTGCCGATCCAGGCGGGTGGCCAGTTGCTGGGTGGTGTAGGCGTCAGTGGTGCGCCTTCGGGAGAGACCGATGAGCGTTGCGCCCAGGCCGGCGTCGATCAGGTGATCGATGATCTGGAGATGTCGATGTAGCCTAAGGAAGCTCTGAACGAATCGTTTGTCAGCGAACGTTTCCTCTCGCTTGCTTCAAAACTGCCATGAGCGAAGAAAAACAGTGCATTT
>JAHXHT010000278.1 GCA_025656435.1 Candidatus Thiodiazotropha sp. (ex Gloverina cf. vestifex)
ACGGTCGCAATTACGGCCATACAACCGCGCCTACGCCTATCGGGGACTAATCGCCTCGGCTTTCAGCCTTCCATGGCGATCAGCGATTGATTCTTTCCTGTGACCGGGTTGACTGCACAACCGGTCAATCCATTTTAAACAATTAATAAAACAAGCAGAAGATTCTTCATTTCTTGGCCCAGTCTCTGTTTATATTCCTACTGAGTTCAGGTTATCAAGCTTAGTGTTAAGCCGCCCAAACCATGTGCTATTTACCTGAATAACATCATAATTTACAACCCTTACTTTGTCCTGCAGATTGTCAGGGATTCACAGTTATTGACAAGTTACCAAGGCATCCAATTTTATAACCGTAGTTACCTATTATGTGAACAATCCCTAGCAGGCGATGTCGGATTATTCGTTAGTGAGATCAGGGAGATAGCGTATGAATGAACAAATAGACAAGACTAGACGACATCTTTTTATTGCTACCGGCATAGGCCTATTGTCTCTTCCGGTATGGGGTGCTGGACGGCTGCTCACACCCCGCCAGACAGCTGGTCCATTCTATCCCGACCTTCCACTGCCTGATAAGGATAGCGACCTGACACATATTCCAGGCGTATCGGGTATTGCTGAAGGAGAGATCACCGACCTTTCCGGACAGGTACTTGACGCAGGTGGTAGCCCCCTAAATGGCGTTCGAATCGAAATATGGCAATGTGATGCCAATGGACGATATCGCCATTCCGGTGACAACCAGGCAATCACTATGGACCCAAATTTTCAGGGATTCGGCCATACTTTGACTGACCAAAAGGGACGCTACCGCTTCCGTACCATCCGCCCTGTATCCTATCCAGGTCGAACCCCACACATCCATGCAGCAGTTTTCCGTCAGAGTATGAGGCCTTTCGTCACCCAGATCTATATCGCTGACGACCCCCGCAATGCAGAGGACTTCCTATTCCAGCGAATTCCAGTTTAACTGAGGCCATTGGCAGTAGCTGATTTTGTACCCTCAAATAAAAATGGAGCCACGTTTGCTGCAAGCTTTGATTTTGTACTTATTTAGTTGAATCATTTCCTAAAAAAGACTGAAGCAAATATCACTCACCCCATTTTAAAAGCAAAATAAGAAACCTAGGCCGACACCTATTCATTGCCGACTACCCAACCCATGAATAACTGTCGTGTTTTTCTATCGGCCTTACCCCACCAGTGTCTCAGCCTTTCACCCGGTTCAGATTGTAATTCTTGCATACCAGTTTCATTTTCTGTGGAAAATGAAGAAATAGTTTGCTTCCCAGACGATGTTTGAGGAGGCGCAGATTCTCCATATCTCACCTTACTTGTAGACTTTGTCGACAAGTCCTTATTGACCAAGACCTCTCTCATACCCTCAGGCGATCGAATCGTTACAACAGGATTGGCCGCATATGCATGTTTATTCCGTAAAGCGGATTTATCCGGTTCGATCTGATAGATGGCACCTGCCACGGCATTAACTGATATAGAGAAAGGCCGGGAGACGACTACCGCCTCATAACCAAGATCCGGATCAACGGCAAGGTCCTTATAGCGCAGAATAATTATATGGTTGCCTTCGCTTAACTCAACACGGTCCACGTGTTTCAGCAGTGATCCTTCACTCTCTTGTCCATCCACAGACAGAATCTCGAATGCGTCATCAATCATCAGTTGACCGGCATGACCCTGAACTGACAACATGATAAGCATAAGCGAAAGCATGGCCCTATTCATTATTATCTCCCTCGCAACATCTCCGGAAGAGGCCCCGCAAACGCATTACGGGGCCTTCTTGTGAACTTGACACTAACGATTCAAGTCGTACGGCAAAACCTCAGAATGAATACTTGGCTGCGAACTGTATCCGGTCAAGCTCACCTTCATCTCCATTCACTTTTTCAAGCTCACCCTGCAGATACATAACGCCCAGGGTCAGTTGCTTGACCGGTGTATACATCAGATTGACCTGTATGCTGCTTGCACTTTCGTTCAAGCTGCCAGACGCAGAGGCAGGATTATCCACATCAACCATGCTGTAGATCAGGTTTGAGCGCCATTTGCTGTTCCACATATGTCGATAGGCCGCGAAACCTGACACCGATTCCACCGCATCGAGATCGCCGGTCACCGGGTCGATAACCGCATCGCGCACCACACCCAAGCTAGTATAGCGCCCCATGCCATCGCCATAATTCACGGCGAATCTGACATCGTCTTTATCAAACACCTTCACCTTGCCGCTGACACCCAAGCCCCAACCGCTGGTTGAGTCCTCACGGGTACCATCATCGTATTTCAATTCACGAAGCAGGCCATTGAACCTAAGATGACCCCAATTCGTCTTCATAGTGTAGTTTGCTGCAAGGTCCGGTACGGAGTTATCGTCATTTAACCCGACATCGGTAAATGTCTCAGGATTCTCCAACGCAATCTGAAAGCCATTCCTGCTATATCGAATCATCGGTTGCCGGATGAACACAGTACCCTCGGGCGCTCCCAGAAAATCGAGTGCATCGGGTAAAGCCGCCGTATCCATGATACGTGGACCAAGTCTGGCCGAACAGCCAATTGTCATAGGTCAGAAAATAGTGCCTCAGACGTGGTGAAAAACTGTTACTGACAATCTCATTACCAAATCCCGTGGTCAGAAAGTCCATCTCCAAAACAACACCCAATGAATGAGGTCCACTCTTTGTCTTCGCCTTGAAATTGATACGGGACTCACGGGCAGTCATATCAAATACCTGATCTCCGCCTGTGCCTCCTGTAGGAATAGACGAAGGCAAGTAGAAGGTCCGTCCGGTACTACCAGCACCACCGGCCAATGCGCCGCTGTCGGTGTCAGTCCACATTGCACTTAACTTGGCGTATCCACCAAGGCTGAACTCTACATCTCCTCCTATAACATCCTTAAAGTTGAATGCCGACGCACTGAGCGGCAGCATAGACAAAGCGCCGAACAAGCATAGTATCGGCCTCGCTTTTACAGTCATGCTCATAGTTCCTGTCTCCTCTTATATGCAGATTTTTTATATCAAGCGTGTCGCTACCTCGTGAAAGATTTTGGGACATCCGAGTCCCCAAAATCGACTCGCCAACGCGACAGCCGTTATGCCCCGACC
>JAHXHT010000279.1 GCA_025656435.1 Candidatus Thiodiazotropha sp. (ex Gloverina cf. vestifex)
AATGCACTGTTTTTCTTCGCTCATGGCAGTTTTGAAGCAAGCGAGAGGAAACGTTCGCTGACAAACGATTCGTTCAGAGCTTCCCTAGAGTCTGTTACAGGCCCTATCATCAAAACACATCCAGATGACAGTGCTAAACTACTCTTAATTACACAAGTAGACCGTAGCCACGATACTGACAATCACTAAAACCAAGAAAAACCGAATCACATAAACCCATGCATTCTTTTTCGTTAGACCTCATGTGATGCCGCAGGAATTGACCATGACGCAGATTCACCAGGATGACCTCATCCAGAGTATTGCCGACGCCCTGCAATACATTTCCTACTATCACCCTGTCGACTTCCTCACTGCGATGGGAGAGGCGTGGGAAAAAGAGGAGAATCCTGCCGCCAAGGATGCCATGGCACAGATACTGGTCAATTCACGCATGTGTGCCGAGGGTAGACGCCCGGTTTGCCAGGATACGGGCATGGTGGTGGTATTCCTCAAGATAGGCATGCAGGTCCAGTGGCAAGGTGAGATGACCGTCAGCGAGATGGTCAACGAAGGCGTACGCCGGGGCTATGCCCACCCGGACAATCTGTTGCGCTTCTCTATGGTCAGCGACCCATTGGGCAAACGGACAAACACTCTCGATAACACACCGGCCATGGTCCACACCCAACTGGTCAAGGGTGACAAGGTGGAGATCAAGATTGCCGCCAAAGGTGGCGGATCGGAGAACAAGGCTCGCTTCAAGGTACTCAACCCCTCAGACTCACTGGTCGACTGGGTATTGGATGAGGTGCCCAAGATGGGCGCCGGCTGGTGTCCTCCCGGTATGCTCGGCATTGGTGTCGGTGGCAGTGCCGAGCAGGCCATGCTGTTGGCGAAAGAATCACTCATGGAACCCATCACTATCCATGAGCTCATGGAACGCGGCCCAAGCAACCGAAAGGAGGAGCTGCGTCTGGAACTCTTTGAGAAGGCCAACGCACTGGGGGTCGGTGCCCAGGGCCTCGGCGGCCTGACCACGGTGCTGGATGTCAAAATCAGCGATTTTCCCACCCACGCCGCCTCCTTGCCTGTAGGTATGATTCCCAACTGCGCTGCCACACGTCATGTGGAATTCGACCTCGACGGAAGCGGCCCTGCGGTTTTCATCCCCCCGCAAGCCGAAGACTGGCCGGATGTCACCTGGGAGGCCTCACCCCAGGCCCGCAGGGTCAATCTCGACAACATCACACGGGAGGAGATTGCCGACTGGCAGCCCGGTGATCTGATCCTACTCAGCGGCAAACTACTGACAGGACGGGATGCCGCACACAAACGCATCGCCGATCTCTACAGTCGGGGCGAACCCCTGCCGGAAGGTATCAATTTCCACAACCGTTTCATCTATTATGTCGGCCCGGTCGATCCGGTGCGTGATGAAGTTGTGGGACCTGCCGGTCCTACCACCGCCACCCGTATGGACAAGTTCAGTGAACTGATGCTGGGTGAAGCTGGCCTGCTCGGTATGGTGGGCAAGGCGGAACGCGGTCCGGTGGCGTTGGAAGCGATCAAGCAGCACAAGGCGGTCTATCTGATGGCAGTGGGCGGTGCGGCCTATCTGGTCTCAAAAGCAATCCGCAGTTCCCGAGTGTTGGCGTTCGAGGATCTGGGCATGGAGGCAATCCGCGAGTTCGAGGTCGTCGATTTCCCCGTCACCGTCGCGGTCGATAGCAGGGGAACCTCAATCCATAAAACAGGTCCGGCCGAATGGCGGGCAAAAATCGGAAAAATACCAGTCGTCACGGAGTAGTGTGTCATGTCCCTTTACAAAGCATTCCGCATTCGTAAAGACGAAGGAAAGCATTCTGCAGGCATCGAATCGCTGGATCTCATACTACCCGAAGAGGGAGAGGTTCTGATTCGCGTCAGTCATTCCAGCATCAACTATAAAGATGCCCTGGCCGGCACCGGCAAGGGCCAGATCCTAAGACACTTTCCTCTCACCGGCGGCATAGATGCAGCCGGTGAGATCGTAGAAAGCAGTGACCGGCGATTCAAGGCAGGCGATCCCGTCATCGTCACCGGCTACGAACTTTCAGCCACCCATGATGGTGGCTACGCTGAGTATTTAAAGGTCAATGCTGACTGGGTGGTACCCCTGCCCGACGGACTGACACTGGAAGAATCGATGTCTCTCGGCACAGCCGGCTTTACTGCGGCTCTCGCACTCTATCGCATGGAGATCAACGGACAACGCCCCGAGATGGGGCCAATCCTGGTCACCGGTGCAACCGGCGGCGTCGGCAGCCTCGCAGTCAATATTTTTGACGGCGAAGGTTATGAAGTGACGGCGGTGACGGGTAAATCCGAACAACACGCCTACCTGGAACATCTTGGCGCACAAGAGGTGCTGCACAGAGATAAGATCAAATCCGGACGCCACGCACTGGAAAGAGGGCATTGGGGCGGTGCCGTGGATAACGTCGGCGGTGAAATGCTTTCCGGTATTACCCGGACGGTCAGACCCTGGGGCAACATCGCCTCCATTGGACTCGCCGGCGGTCATGAACTCAACACCACGGTGATGCCTTTCATTCTGCGCGGTGTCAGTCTGCTTGGCATCAACTCATCCGGGTGTCCCTATGAAATCCGCCATGAGATCTGGCAACGCTTGGCAACCGATCTCAAGCCAAGACACCTGGATGATATCGTGACACGCACCATCTCCCTGGATGAACTGCCAGAAGTCTTTGACGAGTTACTATCCGGGCAGATTCTTGGACGAATATTGGTCAAGACGGGATAAGTTTTTGTGTTTGAAATTGGCTATGCGCACCATGCGCGCGCATCAATTCATAGTTCAAAACTTATACCCTTATGCACCACCACAGCCCCTCGCCACAAGCCGTAGGTTGGGCCTCCTTTGTCGGCCCAACCTACGAACTGAACACACCGTGAATACGATGAGCGCCACAAATCAGTCCATAACTTGTTCAGCGCTTCCTTAGGGAAGCTCTGAACGAATCCATCGATTGAGGGATAATGGTGCACATTTTAGGCCAATCATTATATAGACCCCATGAAGCAAACAACTTTCGCCTCACTGAACTACAGCGCCAAGAAGAGGCAGACACGGCGTGAGCGTT
>JAHXHT010000280.1 GCA_025656435.1 Candidatus Thiodiazotropha sp. (ex Gloverina cf. vestifex)
ACAGTCACAATTACGGCCATACAACCGCGCCTACGCCTATCGGGGACTAATCGCCTCGGCTTTCAGCCTTCCATGGCGATCAGCGATTGTCTCTTTATCATGATGGTGGTGACGGGTGAGTTCGTCTTTGTCGAAGTGTTTTTGCACGACAGTGTCGATCAGCAGCTTGGGAGATACGGGCTGACAATCGAGTCTGGCATGGCGGCTGCCGAGACGTTCTGTCTCCAACAATTCGGTGAGTTCGGCCTCCATTTGCTGCAGGTCATCGATAATGCGTTTTTGTGGCTCGCTCTCATCCAGTAGTTCCGCATTCACTCGGGCGCGGGTGAGGGGTGAGCGCAATTCATGACTGATGGCCAGCAGTAGCTGGCGCTTGCTTTCGAGCATTTGCTGGATCTCTTCAGCCATGGTGTTGATGCTGTTGGCCAATTCCCCCAGCTCATCCCGGCGGCTGACGGCAATGCGGTGATCCAGATCCCCTTCACCAAAGTGAGTGATGCCTTGGCGGATGGTCTCAATGGGACGAAAGAGTCTGCGCACCAGGTGGTAGGCAAGGGCGATGATGAGCGATACCACGAGGATGGTCAGACTGATAATGAGCGGTAGTCTGCCGCTTTCTATCGGGTTGAGGTGGGAGAGCAGCAGGGTGTGGTCATCCTGCTTGAGGCGTAGCATGAATTGTTGACCGTCCCGGCCGGCTTCGATCACCTGCCCGTTGCTGAGCCGGTGCCGGTGAAACTCGATGTCTGTCGGATTGGCCGGTACACCATGGCTCGACCAAGCGCTGTCAGGAGAAAGTATGGTGATTTGCAGATCAAGGCGTTGCGCGAGGGCTGTGGCGGCTTCGCGGTTGGGCGGATTACCAATCTCTTTGCGCAAGTGATCGACATATTCCATTAAATGGGGTGTGGCAAGATTGCGAAACTCATCCTGGAAGCCATAGCGAAAACCGGTTCTCACCGTCAGCGCGATGAGCAGTCCGAGTACCAGGAATAGCAGGATCAGCCTGCCGCTGAGTCGGTGGCGACGCTTCATGAGCTGGGACCTATCAAGCGATAGCCGCTGCCCCAGACCGTCTTGATGAGATCGAGCGGTTGTAACTTGTGGCGCAGGCGGCTGATCAGGATATCTACCGAGCGGGTATAGAGATCAGCTTCGATACCCTTGATGCCGTTAAGGATCTCATCCCTGCTGAATACCTTTCCCGGCTGGTTTGCCAGCAGTGCCAGCAGTCGGAACTCCAGGGTGGTCAGGTTGAGTGTTTCGCCTTGCCGTATGGCCTCTTGCTGTTCGGTGTCGATCACCAGCTCTCCGAGGGTTATCTTCTTTTCTGACGCGGATTGGCCCGATGATCGTTTGAGAATGTTCTGGATGCGCGTGACCAATTCACGCGGCTCAAAGGGTTTCGCCAGATAGTCATCGGCGCCGATCTCCAGACCGACCACACGATCCATCACTTCGCCCCGTGCGGTCAGCATGAGAATCGGCAGATCGCTCTCCCTGCGGATTCTGCGGCAGACCTCGAAACCGTCCATCTCCGGCAGCATGATATCGAGAATCACTAAGTCCGGTGGAGAACGGCGAATCCGTTCAAGCCCTTCGGAGGGTAGGGGGGATGACTCAAGCTCAAGACCATAGCGCTGGAAATAGTCTCGCAAGGGTGTTGCCAGTGCCTGGTCATCGTCGATCATCAGGATACGGTGCATGGGGTTTCCGGTGCTGCGGGTTTCCTGCAAGCATATACGATGGGAGGGGTGGACCCAAAGTCCCCCGTGAAGGGGAATGGTTTAGTGATGTACATGGCAGTGGATGGATCCTCGTTGGTCCCCTCTCCCTCAGGAAGAGGGCTAGGGTGAGGGGATGAAAAAGAGGCAGAACGCCTTGTGTTTTCTCCCCTCATCCTGTCCTTCTCCCGGAAGGAGAAGGAACGCTCCATCTTGATTTGGATTGCATGCTTGATTGCGGGGATGGCTATCGCCACAGATAAGCAACGAACCCCCGTCAGTTTTTCGTAGCCGTTTCGGAGCGGTTGCAGAAGCCGCAGTGACGGCGGTCACGATGATGCTGAATCATCTCCTGCAGCTTGCTGCGCTGGTCGTCTCTCAGGTTATCGCTAAAATCGGCGAATACATCGATCAGCTGGTCAGCAGCGCTGGCTAACTGTGTCTGCTTCTCCGCTACCAGCTGGCGCGCCTGTTCTCTGTCCAGAGTTGGCGAATCGAGTAAAGCGATTGCCGTTTCAGCAGTGCTTTCCCGCTCGTCGCGCATCTCCTGCATGATCTCCAGTGTCTGATCCTTCAGTTGAGTCAGCTGAGTCCGCTGGGTCTCATCCAGATCAAGCTTCTTTCCGAGGCGTTCGGTGACCCAACTGATACGTCCCTCAGGTCCGTTACAGAAGCCTTTGTAGCGGGCGATGGCCACCCCACTGATTAACAGCAGGGCCAATATGGCGACGATGATTAAGGTGGTTTTTCCCATGAGAATCTCCTGTGTGATTGAAAGTTCCAGGACGTGTTGTCCATGGTGGAGAGTCTGGGCCTGCGGCGGGAAAAGATCCTTTCACGGATGTATGGAGTTGTAACAGGTTGTAACAGTCACAATCAGATTTCTGTTAATTGTCCTTACAGTTAGATGGGATAAATAGCCTAAATTGAGCATCAAGCTTGGCCATGGATGGCCGATATCATTATTGAATTTGAGGTGTATTCTCAATATCGCGTGGTAACAGGACTGAATTGAAACACACTGACTGATTGTGCTGGCGGGCTTCAGCCAAACCAGGTAAAAGGTGCTGTGTTGTTTCCTGTTTAGAATCAACAGGTTGGTGGTTGCTGCGTGCGATTCCTTATTTTTATGGGATCGATGGAGGGTTGAGGACCCCGGGTCCTCTCTCCGCACGAAGGAGTGGTGTTCCAGTGGATCGGTATGACCCGCATATCCAGTGAGATGGCGGGAGTGTAGTTGAGCCCGGTGTGAATGAATCCTCTTTGGCGGAGGCGTGATTGTTTCCCAGTACTTTATTTCGATCGCTGATCGCCATGGAAGGCTGAAAGCCGAGGCGATTAGTCCCCGATAGGCGTAGGCGCGATTGTATGGCCGTAATTGCGACCGTTAGGGA
>JAHXHT010000281.1 GCA_025656435.1 Candidatus Thiodiazotropha sp. (ex Gloverina cf. vestifex)
CGGTCGGGGCATAACGGCTGTCGCGTTGGCGAGTCGATTTTGGGGACTCGGATGTCCCAAAATCTTTCACGAGGTAGCGACACGCTTGGTTTTCTCTTGGCGGCCAGTTGCCAGCCTCCAGCGTCGGCGGGTGGCTGACCGCTGGCCGCTTTCAAATCAACGCTTGTCGATCGGAACGTATTCCCGGTTTTCGGGGCCGGTATAGTTCGCCGAAGGACGAATGATCTTGCCGTCTTCGCGTTGCTCAATCACGTGGGCACCCCAGCCCGAGACGCGGGAGATGACGAAGAGCGGGGTGAACATATCGGTCGGCACGCCGAGCTGGTTGTAGGAGACGGCGGAGAACCAGTCGAGGTTGGGGAACATCTTCTTGGCCTCCCACATGACCGATTCCAACCGGTCGGCCACGCTGAACATGGTCATATTGCCGGCCTCTTCGGAGAGTCCCTTGGCAACCCGTTTGATCACCTCGTTACGGGGATCGCCCACGGTGTAGACTGGATGACCGAAACCGATAACGATCTCTTTACGACCTACACGCTCGCGGATATCGGCCTCGGCCTCGTCGGCGGAGTGGTAGCGGCTCTGAATGCGGAAGGCCTCTTCATTGGCACCACCATGCTTGGGACCGCGCAGAGCGCCGATGGCTGCAGTAATGGCTGAGTACATGTCGGAGTTGGTGCCGGCCACCACACGGGCGGTGAAGGTGGAGGCGTTGAACTCATGCTCGGCATAGAGCACCAGTGAGGTGTGCATGGCACGCACCCAGGACGCCTTGGGCTTCTCGCCATGCAACAGGTGTAGGAAATGACCGCCGATGGAGTCGTCATCAGTCTCCACTTCGGTCCGTTTACCATTCATGGCGTAGTGGTACCAGTAGAGCAGGGCGGAGCCGAAGTTGGCCATCAGCCGATCGATGATGTCCCGCGCTTCCGACGCCGGATGGTCTTCCTTCTCGGGGACACAGCTTCCCATCACGGAGCAGGCGGTACATCGGGTGTGCCGAGGCGGGGATCGCCTCCAGGGCCTGTTTGACCGCCAGGGGCAGGCCGCGCATCGATTTCAGTTTGGCCTTGTAGGCGGTCAGCTCGGCCGGTGTAGGCAGATGACCGTGAATCAGCAGATAGGCAATCTCTTCAAACTCTGCAGTCTCGGCAAAATCGAGGATATCGTAGCCCCGGTAGTGCAGATCGTTACCGGTACGACCGACGGTACAGATCGCAGTGTTACCGGCCGCGGTGCCGGAGAGGGCGACTGACTTCTTCGCCTTGGGCAGGACTTGATTGGACTCGCTCATTGGGAAACCTCCTCAGATACGAAAAGTTGATCCAGTTTTTGTTCATAGTCGTGATAGCCGAGATAATCATAGAGATCGCCCCGGCTCTGCATGGTGTCGACGACGCCCTGCTGGGTACCATCGGCACGTAATCTTTGGTAGACGTTGAGCGCGGCGGCGTTGGCTGCACGGAAGGCGCTCAGGGGATAAAGGGCGATGCTGACGCCGGCGGAGGCCAGTTGCTCGGTGGTGTAGAGCGGGGTGGAGCCGAACTCCGTGATATTGGCCAGGACCGGCACCTTCACCGCCGCGACAAACTCCCGATACTGGTCGAGCTCGGTCATGGCTTCGGGGAAGATCATGTCGGCCCCCGCTTCCACACAAGCGCAAGCCCGGTCGATGGCTGATTGCATACCTTCCACTGCGAGGGCGTCGGTACGGGCCATGACAACGAAATCATCATCCAGTTTGGCATCTACCGCGGCTTTGATGCGATCGACCATTTCAGCCTGGGGCACGATGGCCTTGTTGGGACGATGTCCACAGCGTTTCTGCTGTACCTGGTCTTCGATATGCACGGCAGCGGCGCCGAACTTGTTCATATTGCGGATGGTGCGGGAGATGTTGAAGGCGCCGCCCCAGCCGGTGTCCACATCTACAAGTACGGGGAGGTCGGTCACGTCGGTGATGCGCCGCAGGTCTGTCAGCACGTCTTCCATGGTGGTGATGCCCAGGTCGGGGATACCGCAGGAACCGGCGGCAACACCGCCGCCGGAGATATAGAGTGAGCGGTAACCGGATGCTTCGGCCAGTCTGGCATGATAGGCGTTGATGGCGCCTACACACTGCAGGGGCTTTTCGGTCACGATCGCCTCACGGAAGCGTGCGCCGGGGTTTGTCTTGGTCGTCATTCTTTCACCTCGAGGTTAAGAAATTTTGAATGTTGAGTGATGAATCGATCCGCCGGTTCTGCTCATGGCTTTATTCAATGCGTTGTGAACAAAGCGTGTTTCGGCATTCAACATTCGCTGCTCAAAATTAGTTTTCCAGCAGCATTCGCTCTACGTTGCGGCGTGAGGAGCGGATATGCTGGCGCATCAAAAGCTCAGCCATCTCGGGGTCACGGGAGACGATGGCATTGAGCAGATAGTGGTGCTCGTCATAAGCTTGCTGTGAGCGTTTGCTGCGCATGCCGAACTGAAAGCGGTACATGCGTAGCAGGTGGTAAAGGTCGTTACACAGGAGGCCGATCAGTTGCTGGTTTTTACTGCCCTGCACGATGCGGTAGTGAAAATCCAGATCCCCCTGCTTCTGGAAATAAGCTTGGCCATGCTGCTCTTCGATCTCATGTCCATGTTCCTTCAGCAGGACTTGCAGATCCTCAATTTCCGTCTCGCTCATATTCTGTGCCGCCAGCCGGGCCGCCATACCCTCCAGCGCTTCACGCACCTGGTAGATCTCGATCAGTTGTTCATAGGAGAGGGTGACCACGCGAGCGCCCAGGTTGGGTTTGCGTTCCACCAGTTTTCTCGCTTCGAGCCGGCCAATGGCTTCTCGCAGAGAGCCGCGGCTGACACTGTGCTGACGAGCGAGTTCCGGTTCGCTGATCTTGCTGCCTGAGGGAATCTCCCCTTCGACGATGGCTCTCTGCAGGGTGTCAAAGAGGCGATCCGTCAGGGTAATACTGACTGAGTCGGTTGAATTTGTTGCCGGTTGATTTTGCATAATGTCCATTAAGTGTCGACAATCGCTGATCGCCATGGAAGGCTGAAAGCCGAGGCGATTAGTCCCCGATAGGCGTAGGCGCGGTTGTATGGCCGTAATTGTGACTGT
>JAHXHT010000282.1 GCA_025656435.1 Candidatus Thiodiazotropha sp. (ex Gloverina cf. vestifex)
AATGCACTGTTTTTCTTCGCTCATGGCAGTTTTGAAGCAAGCGAGAGGAAACGTTCGCTGACAAACGATTCGTTCAGAGCTTCCCTAGTGACTCATAAGATGACAGGGTCGATGGTTCAACCTTACCCTTCACGTAGAGAATGGGACGCGCACGCAGTGACAAGCCATACCAGTGACCTTGCGGATCGCGAAAACTGGATGGTATAAGTGCGTTCAATACAGACGAATCAACCGCCTGCGTCACACCTGCCTGCTTTGCGCGATGGAGCCGTCCTGCATCTGTAGTGATCAGTATATCTGCCGGGGAATTCCGCCCCTCACTCTGCAGACGCTGCAACAGAGCATCAGCCTTGCCGGTCACCAGATTGACGGTAATCCCTGTCTCCTCAGTGAACTGGTCAAGCAATGGCTTGATCAATTTCTCCTTACGGGCGGAGTAGAGATTGACCTCTTCCGTCCCGAGTGCCAGGGTAGGTGCCAAGAGGCATAGTGACAGCAATAGATAGGTAAGTTTTGATGGAAATGACACAGTCGGCCTCCAGAATTGCAATCCGATGGGAACAAGATCCCGTAACATTTACTTAATGATAATGATTCGCATTACTATTTTCAATGTTTAACAGCGATAGCATCTGCACCTTCGTCAGGTTCCCGCAGTGAAAAACCGTGAAAAGAGAATCGGCCTCACACTGGTCCACACGGGAGTGGGTAAAGGCAAATCATCCAGCGCATTCGGCGTCGCATTCCGTGCTGCCGGCTGGGGCCTGGAAGTCCTGGTCATTCAATTCATAAAGGGGCAATGGAAAACGGGTGAGCAACAGGCCGCTACCCGATTCGAGAATATCGAATGGCATGCCCTGGGGGACGGTTTCACCTGGGACACGAACAACCCGGAACAGGATCAACTTACCAGCCAGAAGATCTGGACCTTCTGCCAAGAGAAGATCCGCTCACACCATTACGATCTTGTGATCCTGGACGAGATCAACTACTGCTGCAGCTATGACTGGATTGATGGAAAGGAGATCGCCGATTTCATTCGGCATGAAAAACCCTCCTGGATGCACTTGATTCTCACCGGCAGAGAGGCCCCTGCTGAGATCGTAGAAGTCGCGGACACCGTGACTGAAATGAAGAAAATCAAACATGCATTCGACAAAGGTATAAATGCCGAACAGGGCGTAGAGTTCTAGGGCCTGTTAACGGGCTTTTGCTTACTCAGTCAAATTCAGAGAATGTCTTAAAAAACTGCATCGCGGCACGACCGCTCTTGGTACCTCCACGAGCCATGGCGAAGTGTTTAGCCGCCTCATGCAGCGCCTTACGGTCTCCCTCGTAGTCTTTGAAGTAGTTATCAACCATCGCCAGATAGCTCTTCCAGTTGACTGGGTAGAATGATAACCAGAGACCGAATCGGTCAGACAGCGCAAGCTTCTCTTCCGTGGTATCGCCGAGATGCAGGTCATCACCGACCAGTCGAGCCTCTTGGTTTTCCGCCATGGTTTCAGGCAGCAAGTGCCGACGGTTCGAAGTGGCGTAGATCAGGACATTGCGTGGTGGCGCCTCGATAGAACCATCCAGCACACTCTTCAATGCCCGGTAGGAGGCCTCACCACTCTCAAAGGTGAGATCGTCACAAAAGACGATGAAGTGTAGAGACAGTTCCCGGATCTCATCTACGATCTCAGGCAGTTCGATCAGGTCGTTTCTGTCCACCTGGATCAGACGCAGCCCCTTATCCTTGTAGCGATTCAGGACTGCCTTGATCAGCGAAGACTTACCTGTCCCTCGACTTCCCCATAACAGCGCATTGTTTGCCCCGACGCTGTTGAGAAAACGTTCTGTATTGCGAACCAGAGCGGTCTTCTGGTCTTCTATTTCCACCAGCTGACCGAAGCTGATGGCATCTATGTGCGTGATGGGTCTCAGATATCCCTTGCGTGACCGCCAGATGGCAGCGTGCGTCTTTTGCCAATCGATCGTCAAGATTTCCTCTCCCACACTTCTTCAATAACTCGCGTCAATTGTGAAACGAGGAGGCAAAGACTGCAATGGCTCCACAAGCCCTGTGTCATAAAACATTCATCCGTTCGGCTTAGAATCAATAACCCACATCGCCATCCCGGTCCATAGACGTTCATGATTCTCAAATGGCGCTATATTAGCCTTGGCACGCCAATCATCCTCGGAGGAGTCATTACATTCTGGCTGCCAATTCCTATCGGCGTACCCCTGATGCTGATTGGTACACCAATCATTTTGCGGCATTCAGCGCGTGGCAGACGTTGGATACTGCGTTTCACCCAGCGCCATGATACTACGCAGAGAGCTGGATCGATGGCGTGGGAAGCTACCGGTGACGGATTATGATCCGTCTCATTCTGCCAGCTATCTACAAACCGTGGTGGCAACATCAAGAGTGCCGGTCAGAACGCCCCCTCATCATCAATCGGCTTATGCGTCCCGGCGATCCAACTGTAGACCACGGGCACCACGAACAGGGTAAACAATGTACCCAGACTCATACCACCCACGATGACCCAACCGATCTGTTGACGACCCTCGGCACCAGCGCCCGTAGCCAATGCCAACGGAATGGCACCCAACACCATGGCGGCAGTCGTCATGAGAATCGGCCTCAGCCGCAGGGAAGCTGCCTCAATGACTGCATCCAGTTTGCTGCTACCGCGCCGCTGGATCTGATTGGCGAACTCAACGATAAGAATGCCATGTTTTGTGATCAGGCCAACCAGGGTGATCATGCCGATCTGGCTATAGATATTCAGCGTACCCCCGGTCAGCTTGAGTGCCAGCAGAGCGCCGCCGATGGCCAGCGGTACGCTGACCAGGATAATCAACGGGTCGACAAAACTCTCGAACTGGGCAGCCAATACCAGATAGATGAAACCCAGTGCGAGAACGAAGGCAAACAGCATAGTATTGCCACTCTCTCTAAACTCACGCGACTCACCCTTGTACTGCAACTGCACCTTACCCTCAGCAACCTCATCCACTTGCTGTTCCATAAAACTGAGCGCTTCCCCCAGACTATAGCCCGGCGCCAAATTGGCGGAGATAACG
>JAHXHT010000283.1 GCA_025656435.1 Candidatus Thiodiazotropha sp. (ex Gloverina cf. vestifex)
TGTTTGCTTCATGGGGTCTATATAATGATTGGCCTAGAATGTGCACCATTATCCCTCAATCGATGGATTCGTTCAGAGCTTCCCTAGTGAGACGTTCTACCGTAAAGACCGGGACGCCTGTTGTTGTTAACTTCGTTTCCGATCTCTTCGGGACGATGGATTAATCTTGCTTGATGCTTATCGCAGAAGATTTTGAATGCGTCGTGCGGGAGGATCAGTTCGACGGTCAAGTCTTCGTCATTAATGGAAAACTCGAACTCGACAAACTTCCCAAGCCGCTCGCCAATGACTCTGATATAAACCTGACCGATTTTCGGGACATACTCCCGCATAGCATCCTCCAGTTCATCAAGCGGAAGCCTCTAGATGGGCTCCTCTGTCTTTTGCTCTCAAAACCAATGTAGAATGGATGCCAAAAACTTTATCTTATTGATATATATGTAATTTATACGGAAATCGTGTAACGATGAATAGACCAGAATTCACGATACAATCAAATCAACTTGATCATTTGGAAAATTTGATTAAATAAGGCAAGTAAAGGCAGGGTTTTATGATGCAGCAGTAAATTATCCAGGATCAGTCGGATCAAATTCACAAACAACCGATCTCATTATCCATAAATTTATTATTTGATTAAAAATTCAGTTCGCACTATAAAAAGAGTAAGCATGGTCGGATCCTGAGGATCTCTACCAATAAGTATTCCAAGATCATGCGCCCTCTCATGGACGATTTTTATACTGAAATCTTTTTTTACCCGGATCACTGACGTATCGGGATGGAGTAAACATGTCGTCTCAATTGAGTATCTCCGGTCTTCCCACGGAAGACCGAAATCTACATCTGACATTCGATGCTGGAAAAATACTGCTGAACGACCATCGCGTGGTATTAATGCACACACATGCCATGGGGGCACTTCGCAAGGAATTCATGGACTCGACCGGGCACGAGGCGTACTGACCCGTATGGGATATGCATCCGGTGCCAAAGATGCGGAACTCGCCCGTAAACTGTTGCCTGAATCCAATGACGAGGATCTGCTGATGATGGGGCCTCGCCTGCATACGCTGGAAGGTGTCGTACACGTTAAACCGATCAAGATCGATATCGATATCCGCCAACGCCACTTCTATGGTGAATTTCTCTGGGAAAACTCCCATGAGGCCTCTGAGCACTTGAAACTGTTTGGCATACATCCCGAACCTGTCTGCTGGACACAGATCGGTTATGCCTCCGGTTATACCAGTGAGATCATGGGCCGGTTTATTGCCTATCGGGAGGTGGAGTGCAAAGCCAAGGGAGACCGCCACTGCCGCATCATCGGCAAACCCATTGAAGACTGGGATGATGTTGACGAAGAGCGACGCCATTATCGACCCGATCCGATGGCTGAGCAGCTCCTTGCTTTACAAGATGTAAGTCAGCCACTTGCGTGATTCTTTGCAGGAAGATACGGGTATAGGCGATATGGTCGGGGCCTCACAGGCATTCATAGAAGCCTGCGACATGCTACGTAAGGTGGCTGAAAGCCACGTCACCGTTGTGCTACTGGGGGAAACCGGTGTTGGTAAAGAGATGTTCGCCCGCGCCCTGCATAGTATTAGCCCACAAGCAAAGAGTCCGTTTATCGCTATCAACTGCACTACCATTCCTGAAGAGCTGATCGAGTCGGAACTGTTCGGTGTGGAAAAAGGCGCTTACACCGGTGCCTTGCAATCACGTCCCGGCCGCTTTGAACGCGCACATGGCGGTACCCTCTTCCTCGACGAAGTCGGCGATCTCTCAATGAATGCCCAGGCAAAATTACTGCGTGCATTGCAGGAAGATGAGATAGAGCGTGTGGGTGATACCAGAACGCGTAAAGTTGACGTACGAGTCATCGCTGCCACTAACGTTGATCTACAGGATGCTGTGGCCGCCGGACGTTTCCGTTCTGATCTCTACTATCGACTCAACATCTATCCGGTCATCATCCCTCCCTTGAGAGAACGCAAGGATGACATCGAATTGCTGGTTGAACGTTTCCTCGAGAAGTACACTGCAAGGCATGGAAAGCGTGTCAGCGGTATTACTGAACGTGCACTGCAATCACTGGTTGAATACAACTGGCCTGGCAACATACGCGAACTGGAAAATATGATAGAGCGGGGTGTCATCATTGTTGCCAATGGTGATGCTATCGATCTGAAAGACCTCTTTCCTTGTCTTAACATGAGCAAGGACACACCATCCACATTTCCATCCGCCACTTCGGAAGGGATACCGCTCGACTCACTTGTGGATCAGGTACTGGACCAATCCGGCAGCCTTGAAGCAGTGGAAACACTGATGCTGGAATCTGCGGTCGATAAAGCAAACGGCAATCTCAGTCAGGCCGCCAGGCTGCTCGGCATGACCCGGCCCCAACTGGCGTATCGCTTAAAGAAGCGTGACAGTGAATAACCAGGGAAGCTCTGAACAAGTCATGGACGGTCATCTTGCGGCAAAAAAATTCCGCCTCTGCGTTGTCAATCTTGGCAATAGTCCGGCTATTACCTGCGATTGACGCCTTGATGCGAAAGTTTTTTTGCTCACAATCTGACTCGCCCAGACTTGTTCAGAGTTTCCCTAGCACGAAGCAAGTTTCATCTCAGATACCTTCACCATAAAAGAATCGCGCACGCTTCATGTTTAGCCAAATACTCGAAGTCACCTTGCCGGTATTTGGTATCGCCTTGGTCGGTTATCTCTATGAGCGGCTCAATGGCAGCGATATGGACTCGGCCAACCGCATCAATATGAATCTCTTTGTGCCGGCCCTGCTCTTCTATGTAGTGTCAGAGAAGATACCGGATTCCCCCGAATGGTAGTCCATTGCCTGGGGAGCCGCCATCATCGTGCTGGGTTCTGGCGTTTTAGCCCGGCCATTGGTCCGGTTGCTAAAGTTCCCGTCACGGGTGTTGTTACCACCCATGATGTTCAACAACTCGGGCAATCCAAGCGTGTCGCTACCTCGTGAAAGATTTTGGGACATCCGAGTCCCCAAAATCGACTCGCCAACGCGACAGCCGTTATGCCCCGACC
>JAHXHT010000284.1 GCA_025656435.1 Candidatus Thiodiazotropha sp. (ex Gloverina cf. vestifex)
TAACAGTCACAATTACGGCCATACAACCGCGCCTACGCCTATCGGGGACTAATCGCCTCGGCTTTCAGCCTTCCATGGCGATCAGCGAACGCCGGTATGCACGCTGTCTTTTTTGAGACCCCATTTGACGCGCAAAGTGCTGACGATAGAAAGTAAGTGCACTGCTACCGTTGGCGGAAACATCGAAGACCTTCCAGCCACCAGCGCTGCGGTAGAAACGAAAATCAATATTTGCCGGGAACCCCCCCGCTTGAAGAATACCAACTCTGACTTTAACCTCATTTTCTCCCGCGCGCCGGGGATGATAAAAACGCACATCCTGATTCTCGTATCCAACAAGTCTTTTTGTCAGCGTACTCAACAGAATTTGCTTCACTGAATTTGTCATTTCTGCGCGCTGCTGATCGGTCATGTGACGATTCATGGGTCCTGCCACCCAGTTAGTCATATAGTCAAAATCAAAATAGGGCGCGATTTCCCGCTCGACAAAACCAGCAATCATCTGCTGATTAGGCCTCTCCTGCTGACGCATGAATCTCAATAACTTTGTCATACCCTCGCGCAACAACTGGCCTGGGCCTGCCTGTTCTGTTTGAGGTGTGTGTGCTGGGGACTGGCCATAGCCATAGTAAGGCGATGCCTGCAGGCTGGCGCTTGTCACTAGTACCAATAATATAATGGCTGACAGGATCTTTTTCATAACTCCTCCGGTAGATGTTAAGCGCCGTCTTCGCGGCGTCAAAGGCAGGTTGCCAATGCATTGCATTAAAATCAAGCTCGATAAGAGAGGGCTTATTCAGGATGCCCGGCATCTCATGTCGTAATTTTTTTGTGGATATTGGAGACCTTGAGAGGCAGCTTCTCCACCTCACTGATGACAGTGTAGTTGGCGCCACCATACATATGCGGCAAATAGTCATGACCCGCTTCATCGATAGTGATACAAAAAGGGTGTATACCATTGCGCCGCGCCTCAAACAGGGATTGACGTGTATTCTCAATACCGTACTCACTGCGGTAGTCGTCCGGTTTGCCGTCCGATAGGGTGATCAGCAGTTTGGTCCTCGCCTCAACCTCATTCAGCCGAAAACTCAAGTGGCGTATCGCAGCCCCCATGCGGGTATAATCACCGGCCTGGATACCACTAATGCGCGCCTTGACGGCTTCGTCATAGGGCTGATCGAATTGTTTAACAGGAAACACTTCACAACGCTTTCTGGTCATCCCGGTAAAACCATAGATCGCATATTGATCCCCCAAAGCTTCCAACGATTCAGCTAACAGAACCAAAGCCTCTCTCTCAGCCTCATTGACCCACCCCTGGGTCGAACCGGACATATCCACCATGAACATCACAGCAATATTGCGCTCTTCACGATGCATACGGGTGAAGAGTCGTTCGGACATCTCCAGACCGGTATGCACATCGGCCCAGGTCTCAACGAAAGCATCAATGTCGACGCCGTCACCATATACCTGGCGCTTGAGCAAGCGATCTTCATCCCGCATGGCTTCAAACGTCTTTCGTAGATGACTCAACAGCCGACGGTATTTTACTGTGACCCTGTCAGCGAAACCATCATGGACCGGCTTGACTGTCATTTCACGCATCACACACCATTTTTTTCGGTAGTGCTTGCGACGACAGTCCCACTCATTATAAAAAAAAGCGCCCTCTTCATGATAAGTGCCGCCCCAAACATCTTCCGGATCCAGTAAACGTCCCTGGCCTGTCTCGAAGTCATACTCGCCCGGACCTGCCGGCACCAGATACTCCGGTGGCACATCGCCCAAATCCTGGATGATTGACGTCAGGGTTCCTCTGACATCGTCCGGCATAGGTATGGATTTGCCATTAATCAACAACTCAATACTCATATCCTCCAGTTGAGATGCAGCATCCTTTGATCGAATATGAAAACGGTCAGGTTCTTCTCGCTCACCTTTCGACTCATCGGCCACTGCCTTCAGGGCAACCTTTAGTGCAATCTTTTCACGCTCAATCCGCTGCTGCATCACCTCGAATACCAATACCGGATTCAACTGACCCTGAAAACAAGTCGTCGCCGGTAATGGCTGACCCAGTATCGATTCCGTCATTTTTATACAATCCATCACGGAAGCATCCTGTTTGCGCAACTCGGCCACCTGCTCCAACCAACCGTCAGAAACCCTTCTGCCAGTCAATCTATCAGTCAGCACTGATATCTCTCGATAGAGCCCCGGCAGCTCCCGTTCAAGACAAGCATTGAGACGTTCTGTTTCCAACGCATGAAATGTTCCCAACGCCAAATCAGGTGTTTTGTGATGGGTCAGATAGTGCAGGAGTGGCTGATGAAAAGTACCGAATCGCACTTGCGCCCAATGATAAGCCGCAGCCACTTTATAGAGCAGGAAGTTATCCCGCTTATCAGGCAGGTGAGCCATGACTGCCGGTAAGTAGATGGTTTCTGTATCGGTAAACAGATCATCACCTTGTTGCAGTTTCAGCTTTCGTCCTGAAAGACCTTGCACAAAAGGCATCAGTACACCCACCTGCTCTTCAAATAGCGCACCGGATGCCCGCTCCCGGCCCTGCCTGACAAAGCGATCGATCTCACTGATCACCTTCAGCGCGGCATGCAAACCGATTCGGTCATAGACGTCCATCGCCTGCAGCACCCAGGCCTCGATCATTGACTCGTCCATCATGTGCAAAGCACGAGAAGCCTGCGAGGTAAACTGATAGGCAATCTCAATGTGAGTACTGGCAATGCGTCTCACCCAATCAAGCACAAACGCTTGTTCGTCAGACTTAAGCTGCGCCAAAGCCAGACTCAAATCCTCTGTGTTTCGAAAACTGAACTCAACCTCGAAGTAGCCGTCGAGTAGTACCTGTATTTGATCTCTCTCGAGTCTTACTTTCATTTCTCAACACCGGACTCAACAATTTGCATCAGAATGGAAAACACGCTTTTGTCTCTAGAAACAAGCGTGTCGCTACCTCGTGAAAGATTTTGGGACATCCGAGTCCCCAAAATCGACTCGCCAACGCGACAGCCGTTATGCCCCGAC
>JAHXHT010000285.1 GCA_025656435.1 Candidatus Thiodiazotropha sp. (ex Gloverina cf. vestifex)
GGTCGGGGCATAACGGCTGTCGCGTTGGCGAGTCGATTTTGGGGACTCGGATGTCCCAAAATCTTTCACGAGGTAGCGACACGCTTGTCAAATTCAGTCAGATCTCAGGTCAACTGGAGGGTTTATTGCATCAGCCATAGCGGCACTATTAGACTGGCGGCTTTCGGCGTTTCCGGCAATTCACGCTCTACAAGGGTATCTTCATGCGAACTGACAATGCGAAGACCATCTATCTCAAGGATTATCTTCCTCCCGATTACCTGATCGAACATGTGGATCTTGCATTCGATCTGCGGGATGAGGTCACGCAAGTAGTCAGCCGTCTGCAGGTGAAAAAGAACCCGGCCAGCCAGCGAGACAATCCTCCCCTGCAGCTCGATGGCGAGGGATTGACGCTGATTGAACTGTCACTCGATGATCGTCAGTTGCAAGCTGATGCCTATCGATATGAGTCTGCCACACTGACCATCCCGGACGTGCCAGAGCGTTTCAGCCTGCTCACTCGGGTTGAGATCCGCCCCCAGGACAATACGGCACTGGAGGGCCTCTACCAATCCGGCAACATGTACTGCACCCAGTGCGAGGCGGAGGGCTTCCGTCGAATCACCTTCTTCCCGGACCGCCCGGATATCATGTCGGGCTTCACCTCCCGTATCACCGCCGACAAGACCCGCTATCCAGTGTTGCTCTCCAATGGAAACTGCACCGATGAGCGTGACCTGCCGGACGGTCGTCACCAGGTGACCTGGCATGACCCTTTTCCCAAGCCCTGCTATCTCTTCGCGCTGGTGGCGGGGGATTTACGTTTTCAGCAGGACAGTTACACCACCCTGTCGGGTCGTGAGGTGGACCTGCACATCTATGTGGAACCGGAGAACATCGACAAGTGCGACCACGCCATGCGCTCCCTCAAACACGCCATGGCCTGGGATGAGCAACAGTATGGCCGGGAGTACGATCTCGACATCTTCATGATCGTGGCGGTCAACGACTTCAATATGGGGGCGATGGAGAATAAGGGGCTGAATATCTTCAACTCCAAATATGTACTGGCGCGTCCCGATACCGCCACCGACCAGGATTTTCAGGGTATCGAAGGTGTCATCGCCCATGAATATTTCCACAACTGGACCGGCAACCGGATTACCTGCCGAGACTGGTTTCAGTTGAGCCTGAAAGAGGGCTTGACTGTCTTTCGCGACCAGGAGTTCTCAGCCGACATGGGCTCCAGCGGGGTCAAACGCATCGAGGACGTGCGCCTGCTGCGCAGCCATCAGTTTGCTGAGGACGCCGGGCCCATGGCACATCCGGTCAGACCTGACTCCTATATGGAGATCAACAACTTCTACACCGTGACCGTCTACGAGAAGGGTGCCGAGGTGGTCCGCATGCAGGCCAACCTGCTTGGCCCAGAGCACTATCGCAAGGCCACCGATCTCTACTTTGAGCGCCACGACGGTCAGGCGGTTACCACCGAGGATTTTGTCAAATGTATGGAGGACGCCAGCCGCCGTGACCTGGGCCAGTTCAGGCATTGGTATCAGCAGGCGGGCACACCAGAGATCCGGGTCGAAGCTGACTACGACGCTTCATCAAACAGCTATCACCTCGATTTCCATCAGAGCTGTCCATCGACGCCGGGACTGTCCAACAAGCAACCCTTCCATATCCCCGTTGTCATCGCCCTGCTCGATGAAGCAGGGAATGAACTGCCGCTGCAATTGGAAGGTGAGTCAGTGCCCACTAACACTCAGCGCGTATTGGAACTGACTGCGCCGGCACAGCGTTTCACTTTCACGGGTATCGCAAAGCCACCGGTTCCCTCCTTGCTACGGGGCTTCTCTGCGCCGGTGAAACTCGACTTCGACTACAGCGACCGGGAGCTGATGTTCCTCATGGCCCGGGACACGGACGACTTCAACCGCTGGGATGCTGCAAACACCCTCTCCCAGCGTACCCTGCTGGATCTGGTTTCCAGCATCCAGGCAGGCAAACCGCTCAGTATTGATGTGGGTTATGTGGAAGCCTTTGCCAAGGCGTTGAACGATGGACAGGCGGACAAGGCCCTGCTCGCCGAGGTGTTGAGTCTGCCTGCGGAATCGACTCTCGGCGATCAGATGGCAGAGGTGGATGTGGAAGCGATCCACCAGGCACGGGAGTGGCTCAAGCATGAGCTCGCCACGCGTCTGCGGGAGGACCTGTTGCGGGTCTACAGCACCCATTGTCAGTCCGCTGATTACGACATTGAACACGTCTCCATTGCCAGGCGCAGCCTCAAGAACCTGGCGCTCAACCTGCTGATGCAGTTGAATGACCCGGATATCAACGAACTCTGCATGAACCAGTTCCAGGCAGCGAGCAATATGACCGATGTGATGGCCGCCCTCAGCGCACTGGCCAACACCGACTGTCCGCAACGGGACGAAGCACTGGCCGCCTTCGAGGCCAAATGGCGTAACGATCCCCTGGTCATGGACAAGTGGTTCGCGGTGCAGGCCAACGCGAAACTCCCCGGCACGCTGCGGCAGGTCAAATCCCTGATGACCCATCCTGCCTTCTCCCTGCGCAACCCCAACAAGGTACGCAGTCTGGTGGGGGTCTTCTGCAGCGCCAACCTGATCCACTTCCACGCAGCGGACGGTTCCGGCTACGAGTTTCTCACCGACCACGTTTTAGCTCTTGATGCACTCAATCCCCAGATCGCCGCCCGTATGCTGCGAATCATGAGCCGCTGGCGTCGTTATGATGCAAACCGGCAGGCATTGATGAAAGCCCAGTTTGAAAGGGTGCTGGCAAAGTCCGATGTCTCTAAGGATGTTTTCGAGATTGCCAGTAAAAGTCTGGCAGAGACGACCACGGAATAGTTGTACTCCCCGTAGGTTGGGCTGAGGCACAAAGTCCAACATCGGAGCGGAAAACGTTGGTCCTCGCTTCGCTCTGCACCAACCTACGATTGAGCATTCGCTGATCGCCATGGAAGGCTGAAAGCCGAGGCGATTAGTCCCCGATAGGCGTAGGCGCGGTTGTATGGCCGTAATTGTGACTGTT
>JAHXHT010000286.1 GCA_025656435.1 Candidatus Thiodiazotropha sp. (ex Gloverina cf. vestifex)
ACAGTCACAATTACGGCCATACAACCGCGCCTACGCCTATCGGGGACTAATCGCCTCGGCTTTCAGCCTTCCATGGCGATCAGCGTATGCTTGCTGGCAAGCGTTGTAGTGGGACACTCGAAAATGCGATAGACCCCAGTAACTGGGAGCTGTGCGCTCAGTGTAAAGGTAGTGGTATAGATGAGAGCACCATGTGTGCATCGTGTCGTGGTGACGGCTGGATAAATTGTCGCAATAGCTAAACGGTGACTTCTCACTGCCAATGCGCATAAAGACTTTAGAATCTTGAAGGTGGGTGCCCGAACTATCTAACTGAAGCCAAAAAAAGGGCTACCAGATGGTAACCCTTTTATTCTACAGTGCCGTTAGTGGCTTATTTGTTCACAGTAGTGAGTCCCAGTGAGACCCAATCCTGCATGCCGCCACGGTACCATTTCAGTTTGTACGCGGGATACCCCAGCTTAAGCAGAGTTTTGATGTTGTTGGATGACTGCGGGCACCAGCTGCCATTGCAGAAGAGGACCAAGGTCTTCGAATTACGAAAATCCAAATGACCGTCGACTTCCTGTACGCCGAGTTGCTCGGTCAGGATGTCATGCAGGCCTTCCGCTTCTGCGGCGATTTCGAAGGTCCCCTGCACATCTACATTGATCTTGTTCCATGGAATATTGACGGAGCCTGGGATGGTGCCGCGAATAATCCATTCCGGTGTGCGGGAGTCGATAACCATTACCCTGCGGTCTCCGTTACCGATTCGTTTGAGATAACCCAGTACCTCAAGCTCCGCGACAGTTTCCACGCCGGACGATACGGATGCGGGCTGGATACAGAATGGGGGGCAGTGGCGTGCAACCTTGGCAAATGCCCCAGGGATCTTGGCATCTTTATCAGATGAGCGGGTGATCATGACCTTATCACCACTATGCATCACTTCAACGGATTGCAATCCAGGGGTGATCTGATTACCTTCGCCTGCACGTAGCTGGGTAGTGAGCGCTACGCCGCTGACAAGCGCGGTAAGCATGAGAGCTTTGACAAAATTCATGTTGTCTTCCTCCTGATTGAACCGTTATTAGTAGTGTAGATAAGAGGGTATTTTCAAGTCTTTCTGGGACATGGCCTGTTCATAACCCAGGTGACCCTGCTTGGCTGCATCATTGGCAAGCTTGGCGGCGGCTGTGTAGTCGCCTTTCTTCAAAAGCTTCTTCGCTTTTTTGATCATCTTGCCGGTATCGCGCCATTCGCCACCAACGCTGGCGGCTTCCTTTCGTGCTGCATCGGCAGCATCGATCAGTTTCTGGACCTTGGCCACAGATGCTTCATCAGCCAGCAGTGTGGTTGTCGTGCCGCCACAAACCATGGCGGCCAGCAGTGTGAGAAGTAGTATCAGTTTCTTGTGCATCGCTTCGGCTCCGATAGCGTTTGTAGAGTTTATCATTTCAGTCAAAGCAGTTCGCTTATTTGCGAGCGCCTGGGCCGTTCAGTGGAAGACCGTTGCTCATATAGGTGAGGAAGTACTCGAGATTTCGATACTCTTCACCATGTGCCTTGAACGGTTTAGCGCGTACCTGCTTGTTACAGCCGGTGAAGCGGCGGTGCAGGGTGCCAACGGTGCCCCATTTGGAGCGGTAGACGGGGAAGTGAGTGGTGTGGCCAAGGGCCGGGCTGAGCACTTCTGTACGCAGGATCATGCCGGCATTCTGCAGATGACAGTGAGCGCAGGCGAAGTTCAGCTGACCGCGACGGGTGTAGTAGAATTTCTTGCCGTCCTCGTAGGCCTGCAAAGCACGGGGGTCGTCCTTGGGAATCTCCACATTGGTGAGCTGTCCGCGGGATTCAGAGGCGATATAGGAGACAATGTTGTTGATGGGGCCCTTTTTGTATTTCAGTGGCTTCTCGCCATTGGCTTCGCGACACTGGTTGAGGGCCAACTCCAGGGTAAGGACCATGCCCTTCTCTTTATCCCAGTGGGGAAACTTGCCTTTCATGGCCGGACCATCGGGGAAACAGTCTTTATAAGTCTTGCCGTTGGCGAAGGGGGTCTCCCACATGGTCATGCCGTCATCGATGAAGGGCTCGTAGGGCGGGAACTCTTCGATGGCTTCCCAGTTTTCCCGTCCCACCGGATCTATAGAATAGGCGCCGTTGACATAGTCGGAAGTTTCTACGTTGGGAAAGCGTTTTTTATAAAAGTCCTGAAAAGCCTTCAGGTCTTCTTCGGGGGTTGATGCCTGCGCTGCGGCACCGATGCTAAGGGTCAGGGCCAACAGGGCCAGTGTACGAAAAACTTTCTTCATGATCTTTCCATCCTCAAAGGGTTTGCTGTCTCGGTTAGTGAGCAGGATCTTCAGAGGGTCCAAACGAACTCAACCACATCATTGAGTTGCTGCTCGCTAATTATCCCGTGCTTGCCGAATGGGGGCATGGCAGATTCTGGATTCTTGATAGTGGCATCCCAAATCTGCTCATGCAGTTCTTCCTTGCTGGCAAAACGTGACTTCATGGCAATCAGTGCCGGTGCGATATTGCCGGGTGCTTGTCCACCAGGGATGTTATGGCATGCAAGACAGTTCCCTGTCTTACGATTGAAGGCGACCTTCTTTCCTTTTTCAACTGCGCTCATGCCTTCAGCGGATGCTATCGGGGAGATGGCAAACTGTCCGGCGATGACAGATATTGCACCGACCAATCCGATCAGTTTTTTTCGAGTACCAATCATTGTTTCCTCCAAATGGGGCTAAATGTGGTTCGAACCTGTTGCGGCTGGCCATAAAGCCATGGAATTATTTATCTTGATTCACAACAGGTCTTAGTGGTGCCAGTGCCTCTTAAGGACACATTTGTGGCTAAACGCATTGTGATACTTCAACATCGCATCTGTAAAGTCCAGAATATATTGAAAATTATTGTGGTTTACCCCTGTATGGGCTGTGGAAAGCGGGTTTTTCTATACACTTAGGGAAGCTCTGAACGAATCGTTTGTCAGCGAACGTTTCCTCTCGCTTGCTTCAAAACTGCCATGAGCGAAGAAAAACAGTGCATTT
>JAHXHT010000287.1 GCA_025656435.1 Candidatus Thiodiazotropha sp. (ex Gloverina cf. vestifex)
AATGCACTGTTTTTCTTCGCTCATGGCAGTTTTGAAGCAAGCGAGAGGAAACGTTCGCTGACAAACGATTCGTTCAGAGCTTCCCTAAGGGGTCATCGGACCTGACAAAGAACCCCGCTTTCCGCCCTTGCATCGCGGGGTAAAAAAGGCTCAGAATCCATCATAGGAATATGATGGGATATTAGATGAGCAACCCCCTTGGCCTACTGGAGAAAACTCAGGACGTACCGCGTTTCCTGATCAGTGACCTGTGCGCCTATCTTGAAGTTTATCTCACGCCGGAGCATATCCGTGAGGTCTATCGTGCCTATCTGTTTGGTGCTGAGGCCCATGTGGGTCAGCATCGTAAGACAGGCGAGCCCTATATCTACCATCCGGTAGCCGTGGCCCGTATCCTGGCTGAGATGCGCATGGACCACAAATGTCTCATGGCGGCCATTCTGCATGACGTGATCGAAGACACGCCGACTGCCAAGGAGCAGCTGGCGGAGACTTTCGACAGTGAGATCGCAGAACTGGTCGACGGGGTGAGCAAACTCTCCAAGATCGATTTCAATTCCCAGGCCGAAGCACAGGCTGCCAGTCTGCGTAAGATGCTGCTGGCGATGACCAAGGATATCCGTGTCATCCTCATCAAGCTCGCCGACCGGCTGCACAATATGCGTACCCTGGGTGTGATGCGACCGGACAAATCACGCCGTATCGCCAAAGAGACGCTCGACATCTTCGCACCCATCGCCAACCGGCTGGGTATCAACAGTATGCGCCTGGAGCTGGAGGAGCTTGGCTTTGCCGCCTACTGGCCGATGCGATATCGCGCCCTGAAAAGTGCAGTGACCGATGCCCGGGGCCACCATCGTGAACTGGTGGAGAATGTGGAGAAAGCCATTGGTGTCCGTCTCGAACAGGAAGGGTTCCAGGGTGAGGTCTTCGGTCGTCAGAAACATCTCTACAGTATCTACAAGAAGATGGTGGTCAAGAAGCTGAGCTTCTCCGAAGTGGTGGACGTCTTCGCCTTTCGTCTTGTAGTGGACAGCGTGGACACCTGTTACCGCATGCTCGGTGTGGTGCACAACCTCTATAAGCCGATGCCGGGGCGCTTTAAGGATTATATCGCCATCCCCAAGGCGAATGGATATCAATCGTTACACACAGTGTTGTTCGGCCCCCAGGGTATACCCATCGAGATCCAGATTCGTACCGAAGAGATGGACAAGCTGGCGGAGTCCGGCATTGCAGCCCACTGGATGTACAAGACAGGCGAGGCGAGCGGGCAGTGGGTGAAATCGCGGGCCTCCGACTGGTTGCAGAATCTGCTGGAGATGCAGCAGGGGGTCGGTGACTCGGTTGAGTTTCTCGAACACGTCAAGGTCGACCTGTTTCCCGATGAGGTTTATGTCTTTACCCCGCGCGGACGCATCATGGTCCTGCCAAAGGGTGCGACGGTCGTCGATTTCGCCTATAGCGTACACACCGACGTGGGTAATACGTGTGTGGCGGCCCGGGTCGATCGCCGCCTGGTGCCCCTGCGTACTCGGTTGCATAATGGGCAGACGGTGGAGATCATCAATTCGGAGACCGCTGGTCCCAGCCCGGCGTGGCTCAATTTTGTCGTCACCGGCAAGGCACGCGCGAATATCCGCTCCTATCTGAAGAATCTGCAGACCCAGGAGGCGGTCAGCCTGGGGCGTCGATTGTTAGAGCGGGAGTTGAATCTGCTCTCCCTCAAGATGGATGACCTTGCAGAAGAGCAGATCGAACAAATTATCCAGGAGTTCCGTCTCGATTCCCTCGATATGCTGCTGGCTGATATTGCTCTGGGCAATCATATGCCTCAGTTGGTGGCGAGGCGTCTGGCGGGTGAAGAACTGTCGCCGGGAAGCGAGTCGAGTCAGCCCGAAGATCAGGCTGCCGGTGTGCTGGCGATCAAAGGCACCGAAGGGATGGTGGTCAACTTCGCCAACTGCTGCAGACCAATACCGGGGGATGCGATCGTCGGTGTTTTCAATCCAGGCAAGGGCATCGTGATCCATCAACAGGGCTGCCGCAATCTGGGTGATTACAAGAAACACGGCCATAAGTGGATCGAGGCCGAGTGGGAAGGCGACGTACAGGGCGAGTTTTCCACCAAGGTGCGCGTAGAGTCGAATAATCAACGGGGTGTGCTGGCCTCAGTGGCATCGGTCATCTCCCAACAGGAATCGAATATCGAGCATGTGGGATCGGAAGAAAGAGACGGCCTCTCCTCAACCATGGTGTTCGTCATTACCGTGAAGAACCGCCGCCATCTTGCACGTATCATGCGGCAGGTAAGGTCGCTGCCTTCAGTAATGCGGATCGCACGGGTTAGATATTAGTTTTGCGGTTTGAATTGCTTGAGTAGGCTTCACGCATGCTAATCGTCTGAGCTAGAAAAGGCGCCAACTGTCTCTTTCCTTCCCTTGAGCCCGACCCTGATCTGACTAAATCTCCATTGCGAACTCCGCAGGCGGACCACTGGGTGACTATGCACGCCAGTCAAGCGGTTGAAATTCATCGGTATACTGAAACCAACCCTTTCTGCGTATGTTCTTGGTGGGGATGCGGAAAAAGGGCAGGAGATGGGGTTGATGAATCCGATCTAAAGTTTCTCTGTCTCTATCCGTTAATAATATAATTAATAGGGCTATCTCGTTTTTTCATTACGCTATTGGCCTCCCTGGGGAAGGCAGTTTTGCCAAGAAGTTTTACTGATAGAGCTTTCTGCGACGATTCGACACATCGAAAAAAACTTCCTGATCAAAGCGGGTTACGAGGTAGAAGCTGATCTCGACTTCAAGTCCGCGCTGATGCGTATTCGAACCGGTTCAGAAGACGGAGTGGCATTCGACGTGGTAATAGTGGGATGGCCCGATCACTCCATCCCTGTCGCGGACGAACTGTACTCAATGCTGGAGAAACAGACGTACGCTTCCCTCGCTGATCGCCATGGAAGGCTGAAAGCCGAGGCGATTAGTCCCCGATAGGCGTAGGCGCGGTTGTATGGCCGTAATTGTGACTGTTA
>JAHXHT010000288.1 GCA_025656435.1 Candidatus Thiodiazotropha sp. (ex Gloverina cf. vestifex)
CGGTCGGGGCATAACGGCTGTCGCGTTGGCGAGTCGATTTTGGGGACTCGGATGTCCCAAAATCTTTCACGAGGTAGCGACACGCTTGCAGGGCGCCGCTGACCTGGGTGGCGTTGTCGCTGTAGCTGAATTCAACCCGCTCCACGCCGCCGTTGTGTTCGGAACTGATCACCCTGCCGTCGGCGCTGGTAGCGCCAGGTGGCGAGGCGTTCGCCGCGTTCATCGGTGAGGTCGGTGAGATGGTGGGGGAGTGCGCTCTCTTCGTAGTGGTAACGCCGGGAATTGCCGTCCGGGTAGTTGACCTCGGTGAGGTTGCCTTGGGCATCGTAGGCGTAGGTCAGTTGACCATCGGGGGTCGCAATCCCCTCAATGCGGTTGTTGCTGTCGTAACTGAAGGCGAGGGTGCGGCCGAAGGGGCCGGTGACGGCGGCCAGACGGCCCTCGCTGTCGTAGCCGTATTGAGTGATCAGGCCGCCTGCTTCGGTGCGGCTGGTAAGCTGGCCCTGGGCGTCATAGTGTTCAATGTCGAGAGCGTCGAGACTCTCCAGCCGATAACCGTCCCCTTCGGCTTGCAGACGCAGGCGGCTGTCCGGGTCACCCTGCCACACTCCATCCACCAACTGCCAGGGCTCGGAGCGCGCCAGCCGTAGCCAAATGGCCCGTCCGTCGGGCTCAGGCTGTTGTAGCTGCGCACCAGCTCCAGACGGCCATCATAGGAGCGGTAGTCTTCCTCTGTCTGGTACTTGTTCCCAGAGGCTGGGTTGCAGGGGTTGCCCTCACCGTCACAGTCGTCTCCCTGCTCCTTCTCTTCGTCTTCCTCATCCTCGATGAAGCAGAGGTGGATATCCTGGATATCCGCCGGGCAGGCCGTGCCGCAGTACTCATCTGTGTGATTTTTACAGTAGTAGTTGCCCATGTTGCTATGAAAATTTGCCGCCGTGGTCTCGCAGTCGAGAAGCTCCTGAAAAGTAGCGTTCGGTCCCACCGGAACCGCTCCCGTGCCGATATAGATCTCCAGGCAGGTCGACGAGAGCTCTGTCCGAACGGGTGAGACAAACAGGCTGCCCAGCAGGAGCAGCAGCAAAACGAAGGCCCGAGAAGCAGAATAGAGGTGGATCGAGGCAACAGGTGCGGACTGGGATACGGAGAGTGTTTTCACGAATTGATCTTCCTAATCAAAATGAACAACGGGTACTACAGGACTCGCCGAGCGGCGCAGCAAGGGTGTTTCACGGGGTGAAACTTTGGGAGATGTTGGGAGGGGGGTTACGACCTGACATCATCCTTGATGTTACTGCTATCCAAACGGCTTGCCTTTGCAGTCTAGGGAAGCTCCTTCGTCTTGTGCAATCAACGACGACAGATAGGTTGGAGAAACGTGATTCCGTTCACGCTTTCCTGTCGGTTTGCCCGGGTTGTTCGTGAGACAACACGAGCCAATCAAGCCAGTCGAAGGATCTTATGTAGGGAATGAGGCCGTGTACTTTCTCATCCCAACAGCTGCACCCTCTCGTTTTTATGATCCATTCAATTATCAACCCGGCAACCTAGTATTGTAATTAGGACTCCCCGTAGGGTGCGGCCCAGCTGCACCATCTCAGATCACGGCTTTGTTGGCAGATTTCAATATTTGACTATGGGCAGCGGCAGTCCGTACTTTTCATCCGGTAGTTGAGTAGCAAAGCCCAATCAATGACGGTTTAAAACCGGGCGTTGAGATGTTTTTACTCGATGCCAAGTCTCTGAGACTCGCCATTGACTAAAAACTAGTCAGTGCCGAGATGATTTTGCTCGACGATGGGTCTCCGAGACTCGTGATTGACTAAAATTTAGTCAACGCTGAGTAAATTTTTAGTCACCAGCGACACTAATTTACTCGCCATCGAGTCAATTTTGCCCGGCATCGACACTATTTAACTCAACGTCGAGTAGATTTTTCCCGTCATCGAGAAAAATAGAGTCATCAGTCGGATAATTTCCTGGAGCGGGCAGAAGATGGGAGCCAGTGTTCGGTAATCTTGTCGGGTCGTAGGAAGGATTTAAATCATGACCGACGATGTGGGGTCGGACGACCGGGAAACTCACCCGGTCATCCCATGGCTTAGTCTGCGGTCAGTTCGACCACCGGCTCACTGTTTCCCCGGTTACCGCTACTTCGAAAACGGCTGCCGAGGGTGCTGCGAAGATCCTCAAGGCCAGTCACGTCTTCCGTCATCTTGGCGAATGCATAGACCTCCAAGGCGCTGTTATAAGCATCGCTGCCCACGGCCATCAAGGTACCCTCTACCAGCTCGATGAGTTGTGAGGGGGCGATATTGATCGGCGTCAGGCCATTGAAGAGATTCGCATCCCGTTCAAACTCGTCCAGTTCGAAGCTGCCCGGCATCATGTTTGGATTCTGCCTGGCGATATCAAGAGCATGATCGACGAAAGCCCGGCTCTTGGCACCCATCTTATTGAGCTTGCGCTTATCGGTGTTGCTGAGCCCGATGAGAAAGGGCAGGGACTGGATCTGCTGAATGGCGGCCAGCGTGGCCTGTTGCTCTTCGGCGGAGAACTCCGCAGAGATAAGGTTCTGTGACATAGATTGTCTCCTTGTTTCTGTCCATGAAAGGTTCCTTGTCCGCAGGCTACGGGTTGTATCCGATGTCGTCATGACTGCCTGGGGTAGCGGGTTTTAGGAGAAATGCAAAACAGATTAATTGATTTCGATAGGAGGTTTGATTGTAGCGAGTCATCCAGTGAGTATCTGGCTGGGTGAGTAGTCAATCCTTGCAGATATCGTATGTTCCTCTCTAAATTGACAGGAAGAAGAAGTACGAGATGATGAGAGAGGCGTCCATGTAGGAATAAGACTACAGACAGTAGAGGTTTAGTCTGGAATCTTAGAGTGGAAAATGGGGAAAGTCTTTGAGAATCAAAAGAATGGAGTGGCTGAGGTGGTAATCCCCCCATTAATAATGGGACTCAAAAGTAGTCACTGTTAAGCTGTCTGAGCCAGCTTCTGTATCGGGGTGATTCCACCTAA
>JAHXHT010000289.1 GCA_025656435.1 Candidatus Thiodiazotropha sp. (ex Gloverina cf. vestifex)
ACAGTCACAATTACGGCCATACAACCGCGCCTACGCCTATCGGGGACTAATCGCCTCGGCTTTCAGCCTTCCATGGCGATCAGCGAAGGATTGGAAAATAAATCCGATATAACGCGCACGTAGCTCGGCCAGCTTATGAGGAATGCTGTGGTCCACTCTCTCTCCACTCAACTGGTAGTGACCCTGATCTGCAATATCGAGGCAACCGATAATATTCAGCAGTGTGCTTTTACCGGATCCGGAGGGGCCCATGATGGCAACAAACTCACCGGCTGCGACAACCAGATCGACACCCCGAATAACCGCCAACTCAACACCGGATCGCCAGTAGGATTTGTACAATCCTTCAATCCGTATCATGGCGTCACTCCTTCTTTTACCAGGAGCCCTGTCTCAAATCGCTCTCCATCAAGTCGGACCACTTTCATTCCTTCCTTGACACCTGCCAACAGCTCCACATGGGTATCGCCCTCCAATCCGGTCTCAACTTGTCGATAGCGCAGTCGTCCCGACTCGATCAACGCCACTTCAAAATCACCGTCACGTTCCCTGAGTGCTGCAAACGGCAGTTTCAAGGCCGCTTGTCGATGATCGACTAGTATCTCCAAATCCACTTGCTGCCCAAGCAACAGTGACGGTGGATTAATTCCTAAGCCAAGCCGGACCCGAAAGGTATTGAGGCGCTTATCCTTCTCCCGCTCCACACTGGGACCAATCCAGTTTACAGTTGATTCCCAAGCCAGCTCGGGAAAGGCGTCGCATCGAATGACCACGGGTTGACCCAGCTTTACACGTCCGCTGTCCACCGCATCCACATTAGCTTCGATCTCCCATTGATCCAGGGCGACCAGGGAAAACAGCTGGGTCCCCGCTTCCACCCATTGCCCCACTTCCGTCGATTTTCCTACCACAACCGCATCGAAGGGGGCACGTACCTGTTGCCACTCCTGAGCCACTTCGGCAAGACGCAGATCGGCTCTCGCCACTTCCCAGGCAGCTGTAGCAGCTTCCCAATTGAGCTTCGCTTGCTCCAATTTTTCTTGGGAAACCGCAGCTTTCACTGAAAGTTTCTCCAGTCGCTGATAACGCATCTCTTCTTCATGACGACGTACCTGCTCCTGCTGCAGATAGGCTCGAGCACGCTGTTGTCGTGCGGCAGCGGCACGGTTATCCATAGAGGCCAGTATCTGATCAGTCTTAACCCGTTCACCCAGAGCGGTGGCGACATGGCTTACCTGACCATCCACCAATGCGGTGAGGGTTACTGTGCGGTCATTAATCACTTCACCGGTTACCCTGACCACAAGTTTCAGATCCCCCCTCTCAACAGGAACCGTCTCAACCTCCTGTGCCTGATCCACGTATCCGGCAAATCCGCCAACGAGAATCAACGAAATAGTAACCAGAACAACCATGCCGCGACGCAGGTTCATATCAGCCAACTCAAAAGTGATAGATGAGACCGGCAAAACCACCAACGACATTGCGTTGATCAACAAGGGGACTATCGCTGATGCCATCACCAAAGCGCCCCACTCCGACGCCGCCGATCAGATGAATCTGCTGACTCATGGCATACTCCGCTTGAATACCTGCAAAAGGCGTAACCGTTGAATCACCCTGGTAGACCGCGCGATCGACAGTCACTTCATCGCTTTGCACACCGAAGTAGTAGTTGGTCAAATCACTGCTTTGCCAGCTGAGGCCCACTTCCGGGCGCAACGTCCACTTACCCGACGCCATCGGGTATGCATAACTGATAATGGCTTCCTGACCCTTGGATCGGTTACTGACATCGGTCAGCAGCTGCCCATTTAATTCACCGTAACCGATATCCCAGCGTGCACTGATCCCGGCATCGAAACCGGGTTTACGCTTACGCAATCCGTTTAATTTATCGTTGTCATCAGGATCGATCCCCATTGCACGAATTTTTCCCACCAGATCGATGGTGTAGTGATCACCCTTGATGATGCTGTAACCCAGTCCACCAAAGTCAGTCAGGCCGTTAAAGTGTGTGACACCTGGATTACCCAGATTGGCGTAAAACCGTTCACCTTTATAAGCCACCACTGGGAACAGGGCAGTAACGCCACCTTCGCCTACGATTGGACTGCGCCCACCCAGGACGTTAGCGCCTACACTCCACTCACCTGCCAACGCATCTTCAGAGGCACCTGATAACACAGCAATCAAAGTCAGCGCGGGTATAGAGGTCTTGAAGGTGCGAGTATTGAGCTTGAGTAACATAGTGTCGTCTCCATTGTGTTAAATAACGACACCAGATTAAGAGAGAACACTGCACCCGTCTGTGGTGCACTTGTATAGGATTGTATCAGGCTGTAACAGTTGTCAGCTTTGTGTAACCGGCCATGTGATAACAAAACGGGCGCCACCCAACGGGGATGTTTCCACACACACGTTATCCTGATGCCACCGAACGACCTGATTCACGATAGCCAGTCCCAAACCAACGCCACCGGACTCTCTATCCCGAGCGGCATCAAGCCGGGCAAAAGGTTCGAAGATACGCTCCCTGTCCGCTTCAGGAACACCTGTTCCACCATCCTCAACAACAATAGATGTCTCTCCACCAGAACAACTGCCACTTAAAAAGATTCGGTTTGAGGCGTGTCGATGGGCATTGCGCAGTAGGTTTTTAACCGCACGTCCCATTAGTCTGGAATCCAGTGTCACCTGTTTATGTTTATTATCCGGTGAAGAAACAAGTTGGACTTCCACTGCCAACATTTCGTCATTCAGTTCGATCAGCAAAATGCTCAACCATTCATCCAGTGTCACTGTTTCCAACACCAGGTCCGGACGTTCACGATCAAACCGTGAGTAGCTGAGCGATTCGTTGACCAGCTCTTCCAGCTCCACAATCGCTGATCGCCATGGAAGGCTGAAAGCCGAGGCGATTAGTCCCCGATAGGCGTAGGTGCGGTTGTATGGCCGTAATTGTGACTGTTAGGGAACGATGTAGGGCATACAGAGAGCGCATCCGAAACGCCGTAG
>JAHXHT010000290.1 GCA_025656435.1 Candidatus Thiodiazotropha sp. (ex Gloverina cf. vestifex)
AACAGTCACAATTACGGCCATACAACCGCGCCTACGCCTATCGGGGACTAATCGCCTCGGCTTTCAGCCTTCCATGGCGATCAGCGATTGATCAGGAAGAGTTGTTCACCCGTTTTGGTGACCATCTTCCACGGGAGATGGAGCTTGAACGGGAGCTTCAACTGGCGCGGTTATACCACTCCCCAAAATACTGGGATCTGTCTGCGACCTGTGATTGAAAATTTAGGGTACAGGCCATATAAAACCCATTCCCTCATTAATGGCCGCCTCCCATACCTCCCCATGATCGACAGCTCTGCCCTTCGGGGCAGGGCTGCGGTAAGCTGTGATGATGGAGCAGGTTTCGAACAGCGCATTCAGTATACGGCGACTCAACCCGTTCAACGGCTTATGTTGCAAGTCTATCAACTTGATTCAGCCCGGGCACTCAGTGCCAATGGTCAGGTCTGGGAGATCCAGGTACTGAGCGATAAACCGCAAGGGCTTTGGGCGAATATGCCATTCAGTGGACGGCAGTTCTACACCTTCGGACTCTGGTCGCCGGAGCATGGTCTCAAGCAGGTGCCGATCAACCCCCTGTTCAACATTCCCGATATGATCGCTTCCGCCGAGGAACTCATAGCAGGTCTGCGCGGGGCGCAAGACAAACTCCCCTTCCCGCTAACCGATGTACAAGCGTGTCGCTACCTCGTGAAAGATTTTGGGACATCCGAGTCCCCAAAATCGACTCGCCAACGCGACAGCCATTATGCCCCGACCGTCCTGCGTCCGTCACGATTCCGTATTGCACATTGCAGCAGAGCTGCTTGTGCACTACTCCATCATGACTCCCGCAAATGACTCTACGGCGTTTCGGATGCGCTCTCTGTATGCCCTACATCGCTCCCTAACGGTCGCAATTACGGCCATACAACCGCGCCTACGCCTATCGGGGACTAATCGCCTCGGCTTTCAGCCTTCCATGGCGATCAGCGTATGAATCCTGGTTACTGGACGAACAGACACAACAACCCATTGCTTTGCTCATGAGCTGCCGCACTGAGAAAGAGAGACAACAGGGGGAAATAGCCAAATGGATTGCTGCCGAGCCCGGTGACTTCTCCTTCGTTTCGCCTCATTTATCAGAACAAGGACTTCCGTGTGACGACGGCTACAATCCGAGAGTACATGCCTCTGTCCTGGAAGCCGTGGTACGGGAGCGTGCCGGACAGCACCATCCCGCCAGCTGGTTCTATCGCCATCCAGACGGGAGTGCAACCCATTGCGAAACCCATGATATCCAATTGGATGCAGATTTTTTTCCTGAACTCCCGCTGACTGAATCATGGGAAGACGATCAGGAGTATGCGCTGATCAATGACTATCTCAACTGGAAGGCGCCACAACTCCTCATGCTGCCCTATCTCAGCAAGACCACGCGTGACCGTCTGGAGAAACTGGCCGTCAATCAGGCTGAGGTTGTGGACCGGCTATGGCGCCTCTATCCCGAAATACACAATCATGGCCTGTTGAAAAGTGCCCGCGTAGAGGCAAAAATCCGCACAGCCAACCGGAATTGAATCCATGCAATACATCAAACAATCGGATCAGCTGAAACAACCCGAAGGCGGGCTGGGCATACTGCTGGTAAACCTGGGCACCCCGGACGAACCCACCACACCGGCAGTAAGGCGCTATCTGGCGGAGTTCCTCAGCGATCCCCGCATCGTCGCCATCCCCAGATTCCTCTGGATGATCATCCTGCACGGGATTGTGTTGCGGGTCAGGCCCAAGCGTTCGGCCGAGGCCTACCGATCGGTCTGGACCGATGAGGGCTCCCCGTTGTTGGTTATCTCACAGAAACAGCAGGCCGCGCTGGAAGAGGCTGTCAAATCGCGACTGGGCGGCAACATCACCATCGCCCTCGGTATGCGTTACGGTAATCCTTCGATACCCAGCGCACTGGAGCAATTGCGTAAACAGAATGTGCAGCGCTTGCTGGTACTGCCCCTTTATCCCCAATACTCCGCCACCACGACCGCCTCCATCTTCGACGCCATCACCAATGAATTACAGCGTTGGCGCTGGATACCGGAGATTCGCTTCATCCATCGTTATTATCAGGAGCCCGCCTACATCGCCACACTCAGTGAGAGTATTCGTGAGTATCGGCAACAACAGGGGGAAGCCGACAAACTGCTTTTCTCTTTTCATGGCATCCCCCGGGACTACTATGAATCCGGCGATCCCTACCCGGATGAATGTCATACCACCGCCCAGGCCGTTGTCGAAAACCTGGGCCTCAGCGAAGACCAATGGCAGGTCTCATTCCAATCCCGTTTCGGCGCGCAGGAGTGGATGAAACCCTATACCGATGAAACCTTGAAACAGTGGGGTACTGCAGGGATAGAGCGCGTACAGGTAGTCTGCCCTGCCTTTTCAGCCGATTGTCTTGAAACACTGGAAGAGATCGCTCAGGAGAACCGAGATTATTTCCTCGAGGCCGGCGGTCAGAGCTATGCCTATATTCCCGCTCTCAACGACCGCCCTGACCACATCGCCATGCTTGCCGACCTGGTTGTAAAACATTGCGGCGGTTGGCCTGAAGCAGGAAGTTAATAGCCCAAAATAATACCGATAGCCACAAACGAGTCAGGGCCGCACCCTTCATGATGGCACCATTTGAATCCCGTCCTGCCACGAGCGAGAAGCACAGGTGAAACCGAAAAAGTGGGCCTGGCTGTCTGAGCGTAGCGAGTTTCAGGCCCACCGGTTTCACCGAGCATCAGAGCGGTCCCCGCAGGGGCGTGGCAATCGGGCACCCTTTCTTTTGGTGACTTTTCTTTTGGCGTAAAAGAAAAGCCACTCGCCCAGAAGGGCGAAACAAAAGGTTTCAGAGCATGAAGAGATATAAAAAGTTTACGTGGCCACTCTCACAAACCAGCTAAGGAAGCTCTGAACGAATCCATCGATTGAGGGATAATGGTGCACATTCTAGGCCAATCATTATATAGACCCCATGAAGCAAACA
>JAHXHT010000291.1 GCA_025656435.1 Candidatus Thiodiazotropha sp. (ex Gloverina cf. vestifex)
TGATTCGGGAACGCTTGTAATACCTATTTTTACTAATCATTTCTGAAGCTTAGCACCTGTTAATAGATGCTTAACTTCCTAAGACCCTTCTGTAATATCGATATCCACCTGAGCGACCTCATCCATCAGCGACTCAGCAGGCGCCGTAGAATCTTCACTGGCAGGCTCCGCAAGTTCTTCTTGGGTCATCTCATCTGCAATCCCCATCACTTCATCAATGATCTCAGAGACCTCCTCATCCACAGCGTTTGCTGACTCTTCGTCAGCATCGGGTGAATCCATCTCATCCCCTACAACATCATTCACTACTATGTCATCTACCTGATAATCAGGGATATCTATCTCAACCGCATTCTCCTGCAGCTCTACATCGGTAGTGACTGGATCGCTGATTTCAACAGCAGCGTCAGCCGCTATTGGAGGCTCAATTATTTCGGCAGCAGACTCATCAACCTCGACTGAAACGTCGCCTTCTGCAACAGCTGAGTCCGCTATCGGTGCTGGTTCAGGCACCACTTTTTCAAAGGTATTATCAGCGCCACCAGCGAACATAGTTGAGTATTCATTGAGCATTCGCCCCATGGTATCCATGGTAACCTTCAACTCATCCGAGAGGCGTTCATTCTCCTCTCTCAAATGCTGCAACTCTTCTTCACTTTCAGCATCATCATGGCTTTGTGGTACCTCAGCTACAGTCCCACCCGGTGTCTTCAACATTTGATAAGAGAGCACCAGGTTCTCCACATCCACATCGACTTGCTGCAAGAAGACCTGATCATCCTTGAGAAAACCGCTAATGATATTCTGGTAGAGCCGCATCTCAGCCTGGGTGATATTGTGCAAAGTCTGCTCCAGCTCACTCCCCTCATAACCATAGTGACTGGCCAGCAAGGCTTTCAATCGTTCGGATCGTTGGGGTTTATCGCCCTACACACGCTCCGCCAAATGCTGTGCTGCTTTCCGTATGCGTCCTTTTCTCAACAGGGCAAAGAGTACCAATACGCCACAGAGTACCAGCAGACCGACCAGAACTTCGCCGGCAATCAGTACCGTTAATTGGCTAAGCTCAATCATTGGCCGCCCTCCTTTTCACCGGCTTCTGCCTGCTCTGCGGGTTCTTCGAAAAGACTGACCATGCTGCGCTGATTTCGTTTACGTATCCACCAGAACGCACCACCCGCTATCAGCACGACCAATAGATTGACCACAACAAACCAGATAGCGGAACTTACCCAACTACTCTCCTCTTCCACCTCTACTGCAGGCTCAGGTTCGGGCACCGGTGCAGGTTCTGGCTCTGGTTGTGGTTCGGGTGCGCTTTCAGGCGGTGGCTCGGGTGATGCCACAGCTTCTGGCGGCGCAATGCGCATACCCTCCACTTCAATCGGATCATCAAGATAGATCAGTTGCTCACCGGTCAGAGATTTCGCCGTTGCTTTTAAACTAATTCTACGAGGCCCCGAAAAACTCATCAAATCAATCTCTGACTGGTAGCTGCCTGGCGCTGTCTCCAGTAGTGTGAGCTCAACCTGCTCTCCGTCGGCATCCTCCAGCCAGGCCTGCATCTGCAGACTTTGAGGATCGACGAGCGTCTCGTCTGCCGTCAGGCTCAGCGCCAATGTTTCACCACTTTCTGTTGGCGCCGCCTGCAGTACAACCGGCGGTACAACCTCAAAGGTAAGACGCTTCTCACGTACGAAGGTACGTCCTTTTGCATTGATCACCAGCTCGCCGAGACCCCCATTGAGCGACTCTCCTCCGAACTGCATGGTGAAGTGACCATCATGAGCTGTCTCGTCTTCTCTGCCCCCGTCGTCCAATAGTGGTCTGGACTCATGCTCACCGTTCACATCCTTCTGAGTCGTGGAGACCTCTACAACTTTCAGGAACGCCTCTTTACGGATCAGTTTTCCGTGATCGGTAAAGCTGACCTCGAAGGGCACAACCTGACCATGGATCAGGCGGTTCGGTAACTCCGTGGCCTTCATTTTCAAGTCAGTCACCACCATGACACGATTGTCCGGATCCATCTCTGCACGAATGCGCCACTCTGCCGGAAGCAGGGTCTGCAATCGTAGCCCTGGTCCCGATGCCACTCTACATTGGTCGGCGTATTCCCGGCGTTGAACGTCTTGCCATCAGGTTTTATCACCTCTGTGGGCTTGGCATCCGGTTTGTGGAATACCAACACTGTGGCTTCGGTAATGGAATCATCGATAGTGAATTTATTGTCTTTCAGCGGCACGGCATCCGGCTTACCCACCTTCTCGAAGATACGCAGAAAGATTCTCTGCAACTGATCCGCGTTCTCCACCTGTTCATACCAGCCACCAGTAGAGTCTGCCAATTCCCGCATCAGCTTATGGTCTGCATTCTTCGATAGGGCGATGGTGTGAACAGACGCATTTCGTGCCTGAAGTTTGGGCAGAATTATTTGCAGTATTCGTTTACGTGATGCAGCGTTTTTCGTCTTATCTTTGGAGATGTCGACCATACCGTCGGTCAGCAGAATCACGCTGCGTTTGTGCCCCTTGGGTGGTCCCTCCCAGTCCTCAGTGGCGCGTTTGAGTGCATCCTCGATATTGGTGTGCTGGCCCGGTGAGCCGATTGATTTGGAGCTCCTGCGTGCCTTCGATTTCCACGCCTGATCCACCTGTCCCAGCGGAATCTGCATATTTACGTACTGACCGAAGGTCCAGACACCGGCACGGGTGGAAGGTGGCAAAAGCCCCACCAGCAGGCGCAATGCGGGACGCCGCAGGTTCTTGGGATCGTTCTGCTTCATGCTACCTGAGACATCGATCAGGATACGCACATCTGCACGCTCCTCTACCGCAGCAAATGGCGTGTTCGCAAAGGGCAGTAGAAGAAAAATCAGTAAAAACAGCGACAGGCGCTTTCCTTCGCTGATCGCCATGGAAGGCTGAAAGCCGAGGCGATTAGTCCCCGATAGGCGTAGGCGCGGTTGTATGGCCGTAATTGTGACTGT
>JAHXHT010000292.1 GCA_025656435.1 Candidatus Thiodiazotropha sp. (ex Gloverina cf. vestifex)
CAGTCACAATTACGGCCATACAACCGCGCCTACGCCTATCGGGGACTAATCGCCTCGGCTTTCAGCCTTCCATGGCGATCAGCGAATGATGCAGGCGCAGGCGGGCAGCCACCTTTTCTGTCATGTGTAGCAGGAAGACCTCAATAACTGAGCGGTTTTTAGTATTGGGTGGCATCACCTTGCCGTGACCAATCGACTTGGGCGCCGCTACATCGGTGTGTGCCGGATCGGGGTCGAGACCCTGAGTCATCAGCCAGATACGCCGCCCCGGATTGCCGAAGCGGCGGCCTATCTCACCGATGGGCAGGCGGCGCATATCCCCACAGGTGTAGACGCCTCGTTCCGCCAGATAGCGGCCGATGCCCCTGGCAATACCACACAGCTCGGTAACGGGTACCTTGGCCAGGGTCTCCCGGGCTCGTCCCGGCGGGATCAGGGTCAGGCCGTTGGGTTTCTGCAGCTTGGCGGCATATTTGGCGGTAGTTTTGTCACCACTGGCACCCACTGAGCAGAGTACGCCACCGGAGGCCTCCAGTACCGTCTGTTTGACTAGTCGGGCGATCTGCTGCGGTGTGCCGAGCAGCCGCTGGCAGTGGGTGACATCCAGAAAGGCCTCATCCACCGAGAAGATCTCCATGTCCGGGGTGATACGGGAAAGCGCTTTCATGATGCGGGAGGAGATCTGGGCATAGCGCTCCGGGTGGGATGGCACCTGCAGGAAACCGGGGCACAGTCGTTGGGCCTCCTTCAGGCGTATGCCGGTACGTACCCCGTAGGCCCGTGCCTCATAGGAACTGGTAATGATGCAGGTGCCCTGGGAGCCATTGGTGATGCCGATGGACCGCCCCTGCAGCTCTGGGTGATCCATCTGCTCCACGCTGCAGAAGAAGGCGTTCATGTCCACCAGGATAATGGCGCGGGACCAATAGGTGTCGGGGCGATTGTCGTCGTAGTGCATGGCTTTGTGTGATTTTGAATTTTGAATTAATGAGTGCGCTATGTGCGCACCCTTAATTTAGAAAAACGTGAGCAAAGCGAATACCGCAATTCAAAATTCAACATTCATAATTCAAAATCATCTTTCACCGATACCGTCTCAACTGACACGCCAACACCCCCTGAATACGCACCCGTTTTGCTGCATAGATCATGGGGGAGATATCGGGGTTTTCCGCGATCAGCTTGATGCGGCCGCTCTTGAAACGGCGGAGACGTTTGAGCGTGGCCTCTTCATCGTCGATCAGCGCTACCACGATGGCACCGTTGTCGGCGATGTCGCAGCGCTCGATGATGACCAGGTCGCCGTCGAGAATGCCGGCATCGGCCATGGAGTCACCCTTGACCTGCAGGGCGTAACGGTTGGGGCCGAGCAGGTAGTCGGCCAGGTCGAGCCGGTCCTGGCCGACGATGGCCTCGATGGGCTGGCCTGCTGCGATGGCGCCCAGCAGGGGCAGACTTGATTTTGACACTTCATTCTCATCAACCAGTTCGATACCGCGTTTGCGGCCGGTGATCAGGCGTATACGTCCCGCATCGGCCAGGGCCTGGACATGGCGGTGGGCGGTACCCTTGGAGGTGATGCCGATTCCCTCGGCGATTTCGATCAGTGAAGGAGCGTAGCCACGCCGTTTCATATATCGGCGGATAAAGGTCAGGGTTCTGTGTTGCGTGGCAGTCATCATGTATATTCTCCAAATGTTCTCGCTTAAATAAAGAATATAGAACATTTAGAGAACTGTAAACAGGGTGGACTCAAAGATGACTTATGAATTTTGAGTTGTGAATTTTTAATTGATGAGAACGAAACGCATGTCGGAATTCAAAATTCACCATTAATTATTGCTTATGTGTTCTTTTCTTTGATTGAGAAACTCTCTATATTCGTATGATAAATAAAAGATATTTTGGGGAATGCTATGCCTAACCGGGTGCTGCAGCGCCTTGCGCTGATACTCGCCATTGTCATGCTCACGGTATGGGGTGTGATTCTGATCGTCGATCCTTATCTGATAGCCGGTTATTTTAGTGCCGAGCCAGTCAACCAGGCCTTCGCCGGCATGATGGGTGCGGCACTGCTGGGATTGGCGATCATCTCCCTGGCCGGTGTCACGAAGTGGGTGTCGACACCCCGCGCCCTGGGCATGGCTATGGCCATTCTGGTGGTGGAGACCACCTATCTGATGCTGGGCGCAGGTGTCATGCTGGTCACCATGCCGACCACCATCAGCCTTGTAACCGCCGCCGCCGTGGCTTTTTTTCTCCTGATTTGAGGGTGTGTGTGACCTTTTGCGAATCTGTACCATTTTTTACTTTTCACACGCTGATCGCCATGGAAGGCTGAAAGCCGAGGCGATTAGTCCCCGATAGGCGTAGGCGCGGTTGTATGGCCGTAATTGTGACTGTTAGGGAACGATGTAGGGCATACAGAGAGCGCATCCGAAACGCCGTAGAGTCATTTGCGGGAGTCATGATGGAGTAGTGCACAAGCAGCTCTGCTGCAATGTGCAATACGGAATCGTGGCGGACGCAGGACGGTCGGGGCATAACGGCTGTCGCGTTGGCGAGTCGATTTTGGGGACTCGGATGTCCCAAAATCTTTCACGAGGTAGCGACACGCTTGAAGAAAACGCTCACGTCGTGTCTGCTTCTTCTTGGCGCTGTAGTTCAGTGAGGCGAAAGTTGTTTGCTTCATGGGGTCTATATAATGATTGGCCTAGAATGTGCACCATTATCCCTCAATCGATGGATTCGTTCAGAGCTTCCCTAACGGTCGCAATTACGGCCATACAACCGCGCCTACGCCTATCGGGGACTAATCGCCTCGGCTTTCAGCCTTCCATGGCGATCAGCGTTTGAAGCTTCTCCTGCATCGCTTTGGCATCCTTGGGTAATCCCCCCAAAAAATAACGGGGTTCAAAAGTAGAATTTTCCATTTATTATTACGAAAATGAGAATCTACAATGAAGAAGTCCC
>JAHXHT010000293.1 GCA_025656435.1 Candidatus Thiodiazotropha sp. (ex Gloverina cf. vestifex)
AAGTTGCTTGCTTCATGGGGTCTATATAATGATTGGCCTAGAATGCGCACCATTATCCCTCAATCGATGGATTCGTTCAGAGCTTCCCTAGACAACATCAACCCGGAGAGTGTTGGGTTGGCCTTGCGCGGGGTCGAGGTCAAAATTGGTGATGATGATGAACTGCTGGTCAAGACGCCCGGTATGATGCTGGGTTATTGGAACAATCATGCCGCCACGGCTGCCATGATCGATCGGGATGGTTGGCTGCATACCGGGGATCAGGCGCGTATCCAAGCGTGTCGCTACCTCGTGAAAGATTTTGGGATATCCGAGTCCCCAAAATCGACTCGTCAACGCGACAGCCGTTATGCCCCGACCGTCCTGCGTCCGCCACGATTCCGTATTGCACATTGCAGCAGAGCTGCTTGTGCAATACTCCATCATGACTCCCGCAAATGACTCTACGGCGTTTCGGATGCGCTCTCTGTATGCCCTACATCGTTCCCTAACAGTCACAATTACGGCCATACAACCGCGCCTACGCCTATCGGGGACTAATCGCCTCGGCTTTCAGCCTTCCATGGCGATCAGCGGATGAGGATGCGCATATCCACATCACCGGACGTATCAAGGATATTCTGGTGCTCTCCAATGGTGAGAAGATTCCGCCCTCTGACATGGAGATGGCCATCGCTCTCGACCACGATGGTGGAGCAGGTGATGGTGGTGGGTGAAGGGAAGCCCTACCTGGGTGCGCTGGTGGTGCTCAATCCTGATCTATGGAATGGTCTGGCGCTAGAGTATGAACTTGATCCCTCCAGCGATGGGAGTCTGCAAAATAACCGACTTGAGAGTGAGGTCCTGAAGAGAATCAGGTCTAAGCTGAAAGATTTTCCCGGTTACGCAAAGATACGTCGGGTTTCTTTGCTATTAGAACCCTGGACCATAGAAAATGGGCTCCTTACACCAACCTTGAAGGTTAAACGGCCGAAGGTGTTAGAGCACCATAGAGAGGCAGTCAATTCGCTCTACGACGACGGTCTTGTTTAAGCGGCAGTCACCCTTGCGCAGTTTGGCTGCCCTAACCTAGAATGCAACGCTCACGCGGGTATCGTATATCGGTATTACCCTAGCTTCCCAAGCTAGTGAGGCGGGTTCGACTCCCGCTACCCGCTCCATCTTTATTCTATTGTGAATGGCTGCTCCACGGGTAGCATAGTCTGTTGGATTCATACGCTCGCCAGTTAAGGCTGTGTGGCACACTCTTGATCGTAACGCACCCTGGCGGCATGTCTTCTTTGGGGTTTTCCTTTCAGCACCTCGATCTCGCGTAGTAGGTCCTGACACTTTTCCCCCTGAGTTTGAGTATCCGGCTGTGATGGTGTATCGAGCACATTTTCAGGGGGCTCAAACATAATGGATTGGCCCTTCTCAGCGACGACGGTTAGCGGGAGGGAGCTTGAAAGAAGTAGGATAAGTTGTTTTTTGGTGAGCATTGGTTGAGTGTGTCTCGTTGTTGTTTTCTGTTTTCTGACGTTGCTAGTTTAATCTTCGTTCCATTCGGTAAAGAAGCGTTTGGAAGTGTGGAAATCGATGTAGGCTGCCTGGAGCGTTTCCATGCGTTTGAGTAGTTGTTGTACCTCACTCTTTTCGGTTATCTGCATGAGTGAGGCGGCATTATCGAACCAGATTTCCAGGATTGCGTCATAGGGCTCTTCTGATCCACGGCCTTCTCTCAGCTGATTATTGGCACTCACATTGAGTGTGAGATTTTTACAGATGCGATTCGCGCCGGCCTGTACAGTGAATTCAGAGAGAAGCTGATTGAGCTCAGGCCCCAACCAGAATTTACGAAAAGTCTCTGACGAAACTTCGGGCCCTGATTTTATGCAGTGTATAAATCTAATCATGGTTGTTGTCTTACCCCCCGCTTCAACTGTAGTCCAATCCGGGATGCTTGGTTTCACATGATATTACGCTAACTCTGAGTGGGATTATTACCCACACCGATCAGGTCCGTATCTTGATGCATTAGGATATACTGCCAATATCGGATCGAACTTTATAGATGGTGGTGTTGTGATGCGTATTAACTCCTTTCTGTTTGCGGTATTTGCATTGACCCTATTTATGCCTGATGCCCAAGCACTCAATCTCAAATGGTTAGAATTTTCTCCGGTCAAACACTTTACTGCGGAGGATTGGGAGATGATCCGTCAAGCTGCGGGAAAAGCGCTGAAAGAGAAGCCAAATGGGGAAACCGTCAGATGGGACAACGAAAACTCGGATCACTATGGCTCGCTGACACCGATTTCAAGGTTGGAGGTAGACGGAAAAACCTGCCGGGATCTGGTGATAAAAAAATTCGCCGGTGGTGTGAACGGTGGTGGGACCTACCGATTTTGTCAGATGGAGGATGGCACTTGGAAAACGGTCGGCGGCCAGCTCGCCCAGTAGAGGTCAAAGTTCCCACCGCATTCCGGATGCACAAAAATGACAGCTTATCAGTGGGGTAGCTGTTACTCGGCTCAATTGTTTACGTTTTATGCGGGAACCCGTGGGGGTTAGATGTGTCATCATAGGGGGTATGTCCGCTGATGATTGGGCAAGAGCGCAAGACTAGTTGATGCGAAAACTTTACGAAGCTGCGGATCGGGTGGAAGCCCAGATGCTGAAGGATTACCTGCAGGAGCATGGTGTAGCAACCGTCCTCTTGGGTGATTTTCTGAGTGGCGGGGCTGGTGAACTGCCAGCGAATATATTTCCAGCACTCTGGATGGTGAAGGAAGAGCAGTATAACCATGGTAGATGGCTGATAGAGGCTTTCGAGGAAAACCGGAGAGAACAGAGTTCCGCCACATGGCGATGTACTGTCTGCGGAGAGAGTATCGATCCCGGTTTCGAACGCTGATCGCCATGGAAGGCTGAAAGCCGAGGCGATTAGTCCCCGATAGGCGTAGGCGCGGTTGTATGGCCGTAATTGTGACTGT
>JAHXHT010000294.1 GCA_025656435.1 Candidatus Thiodiazotropha sp. (ex Gloverina cf. vestifex)
TTGTTTGCTTCATGGGGTCTATATAATGATTGGCCTAGAATGTGCACCATTATCCCTCAATCGATGGATTCGTTCAGAGCTTCCCTAGTAGACACCCCGTTATTCTGTATGGGCCACAAAAAACGAGACCCACACCCCACCATTAGGTTATTCATAATAATTGCTGTCTACACCTCATAACTAATCTGGTTATACTTTGCGATAGGACAGAATGCATTTAAAAATGAGACCCTTTTCGAATCCAGGTTGTCGGATATCCCTATATTGATCGTGGATTCCGGATATGGGTTGACCGGATAGCCAAATCACTACCAGATTAGAGAGAGTGACAGGGAAACGTAATGCCAGGACCACTGCGAATTCTCTTTATTGAGGATTCCGAAAGCGAGTATCAATTCCTGCAGCGGACGCTACATCGTGGCGAACTCGAGGTGCGTCCGCACCGGGTGGCCACCTATGCAGGTACGCAACAAGCTTTGAATACTGAGCACTGGGACCTAATCCTTTCCAATACACATTTGACGCACTTCACGCCTCAAAAAGCCTTGGAGTTACTACAGTCGATCCCCTTGGACATCCCCTTCATCCTCGTATCTGACCACATCGGAGAGGAAAAGGTTGTCTCACTGCTGAAATCGGGTGCAAACGATTTCGTCAATTTCAATAATCTCTCACGTTTGGTCCCTGCCATTGAGCGCGAACTCAAGGAAGCCAATACCCGACGCGAAGCGGAGAAGACAAAACTCGCCTTGCGCCGTAGTGAGAATCGCTATCGCCAACTGGTAGATGACTCACCCATCCCTATATTACTGCTGCAACATCATCGAGTCGTTTTTCTCAATGAAGCGGCGAAGCAAGCCTTGTCTGTGAATGACGAAAAGATCTTGATCGATCAGCCCGCCAGCGCTCTTTTTCTTCAGGCCTCAGAGGACCTGCTGAATGCAAAACTCCAAGCCATGGAGAATCACGGCAACCAACCATTCGAGGCGTCTTTTAAAAGAGCAGATGATACTGTGATTCAGGTTGAGGTTTTCCTCAGCGCTGTCGAACACGAAGGGACACCGGCAACCCAGCTGGTATTTACCGACATCACCCAAAGAAAAGAGTCTGAAGCGAAACTGCAGCAAGCCGTGCAGATTATCGAACACACCATGGAGGGGATCATTATTGCCGACAGCCGAGGGCTGATTACCTCGGTCAATCCTGCTTTTTGCGAGATCACCGGTTACTCATCAAGCGAGGTGCTCGGCCAGCATCCGGAGATGCTTAAATCGGATCGCCATCCCAGCGAATTCTTTGATGAGCTATGGGGAATCATTCGTGAGACCGGCTCCTGGCGCGGTGAAATCTGGAGCCAGCGGGAAAACGGAGAGATCTATCCCGCCTGGGTAACCATCAGCACCGTACGTGATGAATCGGGCAGCGTCATTCACTACGTGGGGGTTTTCTCCGACATAACCAGTATCAAGCAATCACAATCCCAGTTGGAACATTTGGCCCACCACGACTCCCTGACAAATCTGCCCAATCGATTACTGTTCGAGGACCGTCTACAGCATGCCATTTCCCAGTCCAAGCGCCAGCGTCGCCAACTGGCTGTACTGTTTCTGGATCTCGATCGCTTCAAGAACATCAACGACACCCTGGGCCATGCCATGGGTGACGAGCTGCTTAAGGAGGTTGCCAAACGTCTGCAGAGCATCCTGCGGGACGGCGATACGGCAGCACGTCTCGGCGGCGATGAATTCACCGTTTTGGTAGAGAGCCTGGAAGATCCCAGCCAGGCAGCCGTGGTGGCCTCCAAAATCCAGGAAAATTTCAAGACTCCCTATAAAATCGCCGGCCGCGAGCTACATGTCACCACCAGCATAGGTATCAGCATCTATCCCGAAGACGGCCTGACTGTAGCCGACCTGACCAAGAATGCCGACGCTGCCATGTATCAGGCCAAGGAGCAGGGACGTAATAACTATCGCTACTACACCTCTGAACTCACCCGTACTGCATTCGAACGCCTGTTGCTGGAGACTGAACTCCGTAGTGCGCTGAAAAAAGATCAGCTGTTGCTCTACTATCAGCCGCAGATCTCACTCAAGAATGGGGAGATGACAGGTGCGGAAGCCGTATTGCGCTGGCACCATCCGCGTCTCGGCATCATCCCCCCCGCCCGCTTTATCCCCCTGGCTGAAGAGACCGGGCTGATCCACGAAATCGGCCACTGGGTGCTCAAAGAAGCCTGTGAGCAAACCCACTACCTGCAACGCCAGGGGCTCTTTCAGGGGCGTATGGCGATCAATCTCTCAGTCCGTCAGATCATGCAGACAGACCTGATTCTACGATTCGAGCAGATCATTGCCGATTCCGGCTGCCCACCCGACCTACTGCAGCTCGAGGTGACCGAGGGTATTTTTATGGGGCAAATGCAGCAGTCCGTATCCGTCCTTGATGTCTTCAAGCAACTTGGCGTCACCATTGCCATCGATGATTTCGGCACGGGATACTCTTCACTCTCTTACCTGAAGCAGCTACCCATCGACAAACTCAAAATTGACCGCTCCTTTATCCGCGATCTACCCAACGACAGCGATGCCATAGCCATCACCCAGGCCATCATCTCCCTCGGCAAGAACCTGGGACTCCACATTATCGCGGAAGGTGTTGAAACCCTGGCGCAGCAGGCCCTGCTTCAGAAAATGGGATGCGGTGAGGGCCAGGGATACCTCTACAGTCCGCCTGTACCCGCCAATGCGTTCGAGGAAATGCTACTGGAAGGCAGCCGCACCTTCCGGCATCACTTTTCAAACTACGGGTTTTAAAGTCAGACAGCGCGTATAGCCCGCCAGTCATCACTGGTCAGTCAGGGCTCCTTCTATTAGGGAAGTTCTGAACGAATCCATCGATTGAGGGATAATGGTGCACATTCTAGGCCAATCATTATATAGACCCCATGAAGCAAACAACTT
>JAHXHT010000295.1 GCA_025656435.1 Candidatus Thiodiazotropha sp. (ex Gloverina cf. vestifex)
CGGTCGGGGCATAACGGCTGTCGCGTTGGCGAGTCGATTTTGGGGACTCGGATGTCCCAAAATCTTTCACGAGGTAGCGACACGCTTGGTTGATCCATCTATTGAAAACAAAACGGATGCCGATAATCCAACGCCTAACAGACATGGTATCAGTGGCTACCTGTCAGACGCCGATGTAGCAGCTAAGATATATGCGGCACTAACTACCTGACCTGGTTATTGAGTTTTACCTTAAAGTGGTGATTTTTATAGTAACCACATAGTGGCGTTGTGTCTGGATGAGGCATAAAAAACCCCCGGATATCGTCAGGATACCGAGGGTCTTAGATTGTGGGCTTGGCTTGCTTAGCTCATGTTGCCAGCGACAAAATCCCAGTTAACCACTTTCCAGAATGCCTCCAGGTAAGCAGGACGGGCATTGCGGTAATCGATGTAGTAGGCGTGCTCCCACACATCTGCAGTCAGCAGGGCCTTTTTACCGGATGTCATCGGTGAGCCGGCATTGGAGGTGTTGAAGATCTCCAGGCTGCCGTCTTCGTTCTGTACCAGCCAGGTCCAACCGGAACCGAAATTGGTGGCGCCGGAAGTGGCGAACTTGCTTTTGAACTCGTCGAAAGAGCCAAAAGTGCTGTTGATGGCATCAGCCAGAGCACCGGTTGGTGCATTGTTGTCTGCGGGGCTGCGCAGGCAGTTCCAGTAGAAGGTGTGGTTCCAAATCTGGGCGGCGTTACTGAAGACGCCACCGGAGGATTTCATGATGATATCTTCCAGGGAGGCATTCTCGAACTCGGTACCCGGAATCAGATTATTCAGATTGGTCACATAGGTGTTGTGATGTTTTCCGTGATGAAACTCCAGCGTCTCTTTTGAGATTACCGGCTCCAGCGCATCGATGGCGTAGGGTAGGGCGGGAAGTTCATGTGCCATGGGATAGTGCTCCTTCGTTAAAAATTAAGAATTCTTGTTATGGCCCTGAGTAATGACACTGAGCCAACAAAAACCTAGTAGAATGGTCGGCTATTCTAGCGATGCCGCAACAGGGATGCAACAGGGTACATTGTGGGGGAGAATGATACGCCTTTCCCGATGGTGGCAGGAAATATAATTGGACCCGATCGAACTGAATATCTTTGCCTCTCGCCTCGAGGCAGTCTGTGACGAGATGGGAGCTGTGCTGAGGAATGCGGCCTTCTCTCCCAACATTCGCGATCGCCTCGATTTCTCCTGTGCGGTTTTCGACGCGGCGGGCCAGTTGTGTGCGCAGGCAGCCCATATCCCGGTCCATTTGGGCAGTATGGCCTATGCCATGGCGGATATTGTCTCTCCCATCGAATGGCATGAGGGTGACATGGTTGTGCTCAACGATCCCTTTCTCGGAGGGACCCATCTACCCGATGTGACGCTGATTGCGCCACTCTTCCTCGAAGACCGGCTGATCGCCTTTGTGGTCAATCGGGCTCACCATGCCGACATCGGCGCCAGCTCGCCGGGGTCGATGCCGGTTTCCCGTTCGCTGGATCAGGAAGGCCGCGTAATACCGCCGGGGAAGCTGATCCGACGGGGTGCCCTGGATCGGGAGTTTTTACTGCAGCTTTGTGGAGAGAACCGGAATCCACAAGAGTCAGAGGGAGACTTCTCCGCCCAGCTGAGCGCCAATCGCAGTGGCTTGCAGCGTCTTGAACAGTTGGTTGAGGCTTGGGGATTGAAAGGTTTTAAGCAGGGTCTTGAAGCGTTGAATGACTATGCTGAACGTCTGGCGCGTGAGTCACTGCAACGATTGCCGGTGGGTATCTATCAGTTCGAAGACGTGATGGATGATGATGGTCAGGGGAATCATGACATTCCCATCCGGGTTGAACTCAGGATTGACCCTCAGGGTGTGGTGGTCGACTTTTCGGGAAGTGCTGCCCAGGTGAAGGGCAATATCAATTGCCCACTCTCCGTGGCTGCAGCAGCTGTCTATTACGTATTTCGCTGTCTCATGCCTGTACAGACGCCGGCATGTGCCGGTACTTTTCGTCCGATCCGCATTATGGCTCCCAAGGGTTGCCTGCTGAATGCCGAGCGTCCGGCGGCAGTCGCTGCAGGCAATGTGGAGACCAGTACCCGTGTGGTGGATGTGATACTTGGTGCACTTTCCCGGGCGCTGTCGGATGGTATTCCGGCTGCCAGTCACGGCAGTATGAATAATCTGGCCATGGGCAGTGACAGTGAGGCACTCCGATGGGACTACTATGAAACCATTGGCGGTGGCATGGGGGCAGGTCGGCGGGGAGGGGGGCAGCATGGGGTGCAGACCCATATGACCAATACCCTCAATACACCCATCGAGGTGATCGAGAGCCGGTTTCCGCTGCGTGTGAGACGCTATGCGTTGCGAAAGGGTTCTGGTGGTAAAGGGCGGCGATATGGTGGTGACGGGTTGATCAGGGAGTTCGAGTTCCTCGCGCCGACCCAAGTGACGCTGCTCACCGAGCGCCGAACTCACCAACCCTGGGGAATCCGGGGTGGACAATCCGGACAGGTGGGGATCAACAGCTACAATGGCAAGCTGTTACCGCCCAAGGTGAGTTTGCAGGTAGAAGCTGGTGACAGGCTTTGCATCGAGACACCGGGTGGTGGGGGATGGGGTGCTGAGTCAGAGTGACAAAACTTGCCAACACCCATGGTTGGATCTGCGATCTATCCACAATCAATAATAATTACCGCTTTGGCAGCAAGTTTTTTGTGGCACTTTCAATGCCTGACAATTAATTTCCAATTGTTTGCCGGTACCGGTTGGCAGTACCTGTCTATGCTATCTCTATAGATTTGGATGACGATGAAAACTATGCCTTTAGTCGGGATGATTCAATGACTGAATTCGAGTCTCTATCGCTGATCGCCATGGAAGGCTGAAAGCCGAGGCGATTAGTCCCCGATAGGCGTAGGCGCGGTTGTATGGCCGTAATTGTGACTGTT
>JAHXHT010000296.1 GCA_025656435.1 Candidatus Thiodiazotropha sp. (ex Gloverina cf. vestifex)
AATGCACTGTTTTTCTTCGCTCATGGCAGTTTTGAAGCAAGCGAGAGGAAACGTTCGCTGACAAACGATTCGTTCAGAGCTTCCCTAGGCGCTGACAAGCCAGCCAGCTTCTATAGTTACGGCCTCAACTACCTCGGTGCAATTTACCTGTTCGATCTGACACTGTTGCTTCTGATCAGCCGTCTGGCGGGTGCCGACATGGCGGATGCGGGACGTCTGTTGATCATCTACCTCGCAAACTCACCACTCCTCGTTACCTTGGTCTATCTCATCCAGCTCGCCAATCAGACCTCAAGCGACAGCTGGCTCTTGGTCTGGTTTTTCTGGCTGCTGCCAATCGCCTGGCAGTGCTATATCCTGGTTCGCATGCTACGAATAATGCTTGTGACCCGGTTTGGCAAAGCGCTCCTGCTGGCCACGCTCAACCTGGCCATCGGTTTTTCGAGCCTGTGGTTTCTACCCTATAGCGAACTCTGGTACGAGGATGACCCCGACACCGGGGAGAACCCTTATGCTGAACTCTACAAGCTGAGTGTGGAGGACCTTTTCTACGACCAGCAAGGACTGCTCGACAACGTAATAGAACCCTTGGCACCACAGCGGCCCGGTGTCACCGATCTCTATCCGCTCGCTTTCGGTGGCTATGGCCTGGAGAATGTCTTTCTTAACGAAGTGACCTATGTGAGTGATCTCTTCGACGAGCAATTCGATACCCGGGAGAGATCCCTCGTGCTGGTCAACAATCAAACCACGGTCTCGCAATACCCGATGGCAAACCGTCATAACCTCTCGACAGCCCTACGGGCGATCGGCGAACGTATGGATAGGGATGAGGATGTGTTGTTCCTCTTTATGACCTCTCACGGCGGCAAGGACCACCACTTCTCCCTCAACTTCGGCCCCGTGCCGCTGGATGATCTAACGCCCATACAAGTTCGCCAGGCCCTCGACGAGGCTGGTGTACGTTGGCGGGTAATCGTCATCTCCAGTTGTTACTCCGGTGGCTTTATCGATGCACTGAAAGATCCCCAGACCATGATCATCACTGCCGCGGAACCAGACCGAAAATCCTTCGGCTGTGGTGCGGAGAGTGAATTTACCGACTTCGGTACCGCCTATTTCAAACACGCCCTGTCGCAACAATCCAACTTCATCCAGGCTTTCGATCTGGCGTCGGCCTGGGTGGCGGAGAAGGAAAAACGGGAGAAACGTCAAGCCTCAGACCCCCGGCGTTTCGTGGGTGAGGCGATGGGCGACAAAATCGCCGCCTTCACTGAGAGTGATTCGTGGCGGGTCGATGCTGTCACAGCAGTCCGGCATGACAACGGATTGTGAGACGACTTCAAATCGACAATCCTGCCACCCCTGATCACTGCTGGCTAAGCAAAGCCATTTCGCTGGAAATGATCGAAAAACCCCGCCGGTCAATGAGCGGTTCACCGGTTTGGGAGGCGGGTATTCATGTTCGCGCCGTGTCGTTGGGTAAGTTGACGGTTGTCTGATGACCTTGGGATACTGATGGGGCCTTCAAAGAGGGCGTTCATGCTGCGCAACCATGTTCCCGTTTTTCAACGGTGCAGAATCCGAACGTCATGGGCTGGGTGATAGTCGATTGAATGAGGGTAGTGGTTCTGAAAAATGTTTGGTCTGATCAAAAATAAACCGCTGATGAATCAGGCTTCCACAGATTGGTTGCATGAGGCCTTTGGCTGGTCATTAAGAAATTTCAACGCCGATTTTTTTTATTCAGATACCCAGCTGGTGTTGCCGACCAACGAGCACTTTCCAGGTGTGGTGGATAGCACGGAAGGCATGGCGAAGCTGATCTTTGAACAGGTTAAACGCTATGCCGGAGTCAGACACTGGCCGACCTTGGTTATTGATCAAGACCAGTGTCCACTGATGGATCAGACACCGCTACTGTTACAAGGCGCCATCAGAGGCGAGGATGTAAAGGGGAGTGTTGTGAAAGATCAGTCGCAACGCCTGCCGATTCCCTATAACCCTCAGCAGATCAACAACCCGGAAGGGATGATCGCAAGCTTTGCGCACATCCTTGCCTACTATCTGGGACAGATGAGTCAGGAGCCGCCTCCCGGGGGTGCTGGTCATTGGCCGGAAACCACGGAACTGTTGGCTATCTTTATGGGCTTTGGTCTGATGTTTGCCAACAGCGCCTTCACCTTCAAGGGTGGATGCGGCAGTTGCTACAACCCAAATGCGGTCCGTCAGGCAGCGCTCAGCGAGTATGAGGCGACCTATGCGCTGGCACTCTTTGCGGTATTGAAAGAGATCCCGAACGCAACAGTGAGCAAGCACTTGAAAAAGCATCTACGGGGTTTCTACAAAAAGGCGGTGAAGGAGATTCATGCCAACCGGGAGGGTCTGGCGGAGTTGATGAGCATTGGGCAGGATCGGGCACCCCAGGCCGAGGCTGAGTTGTGAGGCTTGCCGTCTTTTATATGAATATCTCCGAAGCCCCAATGAGCAGGGCATAGCGGATTGCCTTGCCAGTGCCTATAAACAGTGTTGCGGGAACGAGTCTGACGCCACTCCAGCCAGCTGCCAGACAGAGTGGGTCGCCAATCAACGGCAGCCATGAGAAGAGTAGTGCTGGACTGCCATAGCGACCCACACGCTGGAGTGCCCGACGTTGGCGCTCGTTGCTCAGGCCACGGCCGGGAAACCGCCGGGCCAGCCACCAGCCCAGCAGCCAGTTGCTGAGTCCGCCCAAGGTGTTGCCGAGGCTGGCCACCAGCCAGAGCAGTCCAGCCTGTTCAGGTGTCTGTTGCAGTTCCCACAACAGCATCGCCTCTGAGCCACCCGGCAGCAGGGTGGATGCGAGAAAGCTGCCGATGAAGAGCCCTAAGGAAGCTCTGAACGAATCGTTTGTCAGCGAACGTTTCCTCTCGCTTGCTTCAAAACTGCCATGAGCGAAGAAAAACAGTGCATTT
>JAHXHT010000297.1 GCA_025656435.1 Candidatus Thiodiazotropha sp. (ex Gloverina cf. vestifex)
GTCGGGGCATAACGGCTGTCGCGTTGGCGAGTCGATTTTGGGGACTCGGATGTCCCAAAATCTTTCACGAGGTAGCGACACGCTTGAAGATCCCGAGCTTCATTTCCCCGTTTATTCCATCTTTACTATCACTCCACCCATGCAATCAACTATCGACAGGGGCAAAAACCCGGCTAAAATGCCGGTTCCGGCATGCCGGACTCCCTGAAGCCATCCCATTGAGTCTCCGGGGCGGCAGGTTCGCGTCGATCAAAATCGGCGATCTCATTGAAAACACAGGAATAATTCATGTCATATGATAAGATTGTGGTGCCCTCAGAGGGTGAAAAGATTACGGTAGACGCCAATGGCGGCGTGCTGACTGTCCCCAATAATCCCATCATCCCTTATATCGAGGGCGACGGTATCGGCGTGGATGTGACACCTGTGATGCAGAAAGTAATCGATGCCGCGGTTGAGAAGGCCTATGGCGGAGAGAAGAAAATCGCCTGGATGGAAGTCTACGCCGGTGAGAAGTCTACCCGGGTCTACAGCAGTGACACCTGGCTGCCAGATGAGACGCTGGAGGCAGTGCGTGATTTCGTAGTTTCCATCAAGGGGCCCCTGACGACGCCGGTTGGCGGCGGTATCCGCTCTCTCAACGTGGCGCTGCGCCAGCAACTCGATCTCTATGTCTGCCTGCGCCCGGTGCGCTATTTCGACGGCACTTCCAGTCCGCTGAAAGAGCCGGAAAAGACCAACATGGTCATATTCCGCGAGAATTCTGAAGACATTTACGCTGGCGTCGAGTGGGAGTCGGGTTCGGATGAGGCGAAGATGATTATCGATATCCTGCAGAGCAAGCTGGGTGTGAAGAAGATCCGCTTTCCCGAGACCTCTGGTATCGGCATCAAACCGATCTCCAGTGAGGGCACCAAGCGCTTGGTGAGAAAAGCACTGCAGTATGCCATTGATAATGACCGCGACTCGGTGACCCTGGTGCACAAGGGTAATATCATGAAGTTCACCGAGGGTGCCTTCAAGAACTGGGGTTATGAATTGGCCAAGGAAGAGTTTGGTGCGGTGGAGATCGATGGTGGCCCCTGGTGCAGTTTCAAGAATCCCAAGAGCGGGAAAGAGATCATCGTCAAAGATGTGATCGCTGACGCCTTCCTGCAGCAGATCCTGCTACGTCCAGCCGAGTACAGCGTTATCGCCACCATGAATCTCAATGGCGATTATATTTCAGATGCGCTGGCGGCGCAGGTAGGCGGTATCGGTATTGCACCAGGCGCCAATCTCTCCGATACGGTTGGCATGTTCGAAGCAACCCATGGTACGGCACCCAAGTATGCCGGTCTGGATAAGGTCAATCCCGGTTCGCTGATTCTATCCGCCGAGATGATGCTGCGTCACATGGGCTGGTTCGAGGCTGCTGATCTGATCATAGAGAGTCTCGGGGCCGCCATCTCTGCCAAGACAGTCACTTACGACTTGGCACGCCTGATGGATGGACCGACTGAGCTGAGTTGCTCCGCCTTCGGTGATGCGATGATCGCCAAGATGTAGCGCTTCAGGAATGCGTCGCCATCCACCCGATGCATCTACATGGGTGGGTGGCGTCTATAAGTGACGCATCTCTTCTACCAACTTCCGATAGATTTCAACCAAAGCCAGATTTATCGCTGCGACTGAAGCGGCGATGGAGCTGTTTTCTGCCATAGGCTCTTGCAGATAACTCGCAATCTTCAACGGTCGATTCGACTTGCCTGCAATCATGGCATCCAGCCGGACCTTTACCGAGACTGAGCCTGACGGGTGAAGTACCCGCTCGAAATGTTTTAATTCCAGATGGAGCCGAATATCGCTTTTCATTCCGATCTGGGCACCGGCGACGGTTTCAGCAATTGTGCGCTTGCGCAGGTAGTCTACCAATTGGTCTCGAATCAGACGGGTCGGTGAGTGGTGGTAGTGGTGTTGTTTAAGGGTTTCGGGTGAATCACTGCGACTAAATAAAATAGCCCGTTCACGATAAATACCGAAGGACTTGATTGATTCCACTTTCAGGACGCCGTCAATAATTGGCTTCTCTAGCAGTGTCGGATTGCTTGGACTCAGCAGACGATAGAAGTGATCTTCCGGTATCGGTTCGCTGGTGGCGCAAGCCGTCAGTAAAAGACACCAAAATAATGCAAAGACCCCCAGCTGCTTTGTGCTACTCATTGCCAATACCTTCTTCACGGGGCGGCTTAGCATTCAGCAGTACCGCAGGATTCTGTCTGATCTGCCGGCTGAACTCATTCACGTTATGTGAGGCGCCCTCCAGGTTCCTCAGGATGGTCTCCGTGTTCGTCGAAAGTGATTCAAGTGACAGTCGCAGTGCTGTGATGGCACGGCGGATGTCCTCACGGTTTTCCGCCACGGCATTGTTTGATTGATCAAGTAGGGTGTCGGTGGCTTGGCGGGTTTCCAACAAACCGTCGGATAAGCGCAGCAGATTGTTGGAGATCTCCTCACTGTTGGAGACGATGCGTGTGATCTTCGCTTCGGTCGATGGGTTCAGCATCCTCGGCAGGCTGCCCGCGGCGTGCTGCAGAGTATTGACCAGGGCCTGCAGGCCATTAAGTATCTTAGGCAGTCGTTGATCCACCTGTTCACCGAGGTGTGAGATGCGGCTATTCAGATTCTCGATCAAGGGCCGCACATCGCTCTGTAACATCTGATTGACACTGCTTGCCACATCGTTCACTGCCGCAAAGACATCCGTGCCCAGCATGCCCTGCAACTCGTCTCCCGGTTTGAGAAACTCACTACTGGCACCTTCGTCGATGTTGATGACGGTCTCCGCCAGCAGTCCTTCGCTGATCGCCATGGAAGGCTGAAAGCCGAGGCGATTAGTCCCCGATAGGCGTAGGCGCGGTTGTATGGCCGTAATTGCGACCGTT
>JAHXHT010000298.1 GCA_025656435.1 Candidatus Thiodiazotropha sp. (ex Gloverina cf. vestifex)
TAACAGTCACAATTACGGCCATACAACCGCGCCTACGCCTATCGGGGACTAATCGCCTCGGCTTTCAGCCTTCCATGGCGATCAGCGTCAGATAAACGCCACAAATCAGATCCCGCTCACTTCCCGCAGATATTTAAAAAGCTTGCGAAAAGCTGCCGGTGGTTGCTCTTTTTTACGTTCCCGGTGGACAGCCTGGATCAGATGGCGCAGGTGCTGCCGGTCGGCATTGGGATAGTTGTCCAGGAATTCACCAAAATCACCACTTTCTCCGTCGAGAAGTCGATCCCGCCAGCGTTCCAGCGCATGAAAATGGGCCACACCAGCCTGATGCTTACCATCAATTTCATCGATGACCTGCTGGATCGGCTCCAGCTCTTCGTTCCTCAGCAGCTTGCCCAATCGTCGGTAGTGACGACGCAGTGCATTGTGGGATTTGATCCGAGCAGACTCCTTCAGTGCCGCCTGCATCTCTTCACTCAAGGACATTCTCATCAGTTGGGAGGCCGGTATCTGGGTTAAACGTTCTCCAAGTTTCTGCAGCGCCACCATGTCCCGTTTGAGCTGGCTTTTACTGGGTTCCTCGTTCTCGTCAAAATTGTCGTCTAGCGGTTCGATTGGATGTGCTCCACAATCAGTTGTGCTTGTTTCAGGCCGCGAAACTCGTTGACGTCAAGACGATAAGCGAGTTTCACCGCCTGAGTATTCTCCGGCAATGCTGGCTGATTAAATGCTATACCCTCTATAATTTCCTCACTCTGACTCGCAGACAGTTTTAACTTGAGGTGACTCTCACCCACCACACGTTGCTGTTGCAGACGGAATTCTCCCTCAAAGAGGGGCTCAGGAAATGCCTGCCCCCAAGGCCCGCCATCCCTGAGTATTTGAGCCATCTCCAAACTCAACTCGTCTATCCTGAGTTCACCATCTGTCAACAGAAAACCTTGCAGCATGCCGGGATCGATCAGATTCTCAACCTCCTGCTCGAATGTCATCTTGAAGGCTTGAAAAGCGCTGGCATCCAGGGTCACACCAGCAGCCATAGCGTGGCCACCGAAACGTTTTAACATTCCCGGGTGAAGGGTAGCGATACGATCCAGCAAATCCCGCATATGCAGTCCCTGGATTGAGCGGGCAGAACCCTTCAGAACCCCCTCTCCACCATCGGCAAAGGCAATCACCGGCCGATGATACTGATCCTTAATACGTGAGGCCAATATACCAACCACACCCTGATGCCAACTATCATCATAAAGACAGAGTCCGGCTGGCAGTTCACCCTCACTCATCTCATGAAGCCGTTCTAGAATGCGGTCTGCCTGAAGCCGCATCTCCTGTTCAATGGTACGCCTGGAACGATTCAATTCATCCAGCATGGCTGCCATCTCAAGTGCGACTGTCTGCGATTCTGTCAGCAGACATTCGATGCCCACTCCAATATCCTCCAACCGGCCTGCGGCATTGAGTCGGGGGCCAATGGCAAATCCAATGTCCGATGCCACCACGCGTGACAAAGGACGCTTGGCCACCTCGAGCAGTGCACGGATACCGGGGCGGCAGCAACCGGCACGGATTCGTTTCAACCCTTGGGACACCAGTATCCGGTTGTTTCTGTCCAACGGCACCAGATCGGTAACAGTGCCCAGCGCCACCAGGTCGAGCCAGTCAGCCACATTGGGTGGCGCCAACGCCTGCTGTTCAAACCATCCAGCAGATTTCAGACAATTGTTGAGCGCTGCCATGAGATAAAAAATCACTCCGACACCTGCAAGATTTTTGCTGGGGAAATCATCCCCCGGCTGGCTCGGATTGACGATGGCAGCAGCAGGCAAGGTTTCAGCAGGTAGATGATGATCCGTCACCAGCACGGGTATCCCCAGTTCATTGGCCCGCTCAACCCCGGAGTGACTGGAGATACCGTTATCGACGGTGATGATCAGTCCCGGCTCCCTCGCTGCAGCCAACTCGACGATCTCTGGTGACAAGCCGTAACCAAACTCGAAGCGATTGGGGACGATGTATGAAACGTCTTTCGCACCAAAGGCGTTGAGGGCCAGAATCGCCAATGCCGTGCTGGTTGCTCCATCCGCGTCGTAGTCACCGACGATTAGTATGGGCTGACCCTGTTTCAGGGTCTCCATCAGCAGCTCTGCAGCGGCCTCAACCCCCTTCAGACGACTCACCGGCAACAGGTGCGCCAGGGAGAGATCCAGTTCATCTTCATTGCACATCCCTCTGGACGCATAGATGCGTTGCAGGACAGGATGAATGCCCATTGAAAAACTGTCTGCACCGAACGCCGACTCTCTCTGTACTATCTTCACGGATGACCTTGCCGCATGTTGTAGGGGAGGTGTAGCCCATGACGCTGGACCAGCACCGACATGAGCGCCAAAATAGAGGGGGATCCTCTGGAAACTTATGGCTTCAAGCCCAATCTAACAGGTTGCTCATTATACTGCCCCGGAAGGAATAGGTCAGTGAAACTAAGCGAAACACTAACAGATCATTGGACCCAGCCTGCATCAGCCCAATGAAACTACAGACTACATTCAACAGATCGCCAATTAGATACCTGCTCATCATGTTGCTGGTTTTAACCTTACCGGTCCATGCCGGTGTTTCAGCCAGATTATCGAGTCAGGTAACAAATCAGGGGCAACCGGTCAGACTGATCCTCGAAATGGAGGGGGAACAGACGGACCCTCCAGACCTGACAATATTGGATAATGACTTTGAGATCCTCGAACGGGCCACGCAGCAAAGCATCTCCATCATTAACGGCAAGATGTCATCGAAACGATCTCTAGTGCTGACGCTGCTACCTAAGGAAGCTCTGAACGAATCCATCGATTGAGGGATAATGGTGCACATTCTAGGCCAATCATTATATAGACCCCATGAAGCAAACA
>JAHXHT010000299.1 GCA_025656435.1 Candidatus Thiodiazotropha sp. (ex Gloverina cf. vestifex)
GGTCGGGGCATAACGGCTGTCGCGTTGGCGAGTCGATTTTGGGGACTCGGATGTCCCAAAATCTTTCACGAGGTAGCGACACGCTTGCTTCCGATTCTTGGATCATTACTGAGGTGGCCGACACTGGCAACGAATAGGCCGCCTAGCTCCCTTTGTTGTGAGAGTGTGAGAGTGTGAGAGTGTGAGAGTGTGAGAGTGTGAGAGTGTTCAGTGCTTCCCGCAGTACTTGGTCGTTAGTGATTTGTGCGGTCATAGAGGATTCCTCCCGGCCTGCCTTCACAGGATTTTCGTGGACTCATGTGTTTATAAATCATAAACCGCCTTTGTGCCGAGGCTATGATGTAGGTCAGCTTTTCAGAAGATTCTAATGTTTGGGTGTCCTTACTCCGTATATTGACTCAGAAGGGTGATAATCTCTGCATGCTTCATCTCTTTTGCCCAGCCGAGCGCGCTTTTGCCATCAAAGTCCTAGGTTGTGGCATCAGCCTGGGCGCTGACCAGTTGTCTGATTGCAGCGGTATGACCGAGTTTCGCAGACCAGATCATTGCAGTGAAGCCGCCGGTTTGCTCAACCAGATCAAGGTTGGCACCAGCGTTGATGAGCAGATCGATGATGTCAGCATGGTTATTAGAGGCGGCCAACATGAGCGCTGAGTAGCCATCTTTGTCCACCAGATTGACGTCAGCATTGGCTTGGATCAGTTGAAGAACTGCTTGTGTATGGCCATTGAGTGCTGCCTTCATCAAAGGTGTCCAGAGACAAGCGTCTCTGATATCAACAGCTGAATTTTCTGCGGTCAGCCGCTGAATCGTTGGTAGATCGCCGTTTTCAGCCGCAGTCAGTAGGGGAGGTTCTTGTCGGTCAGCTGTTTCCGGTTCTGCTGTGCACGCTGCTAAGGTGAGAAAAAGGGAGAGAAACAGCCAGACGCTATGATGAAATACACAGGAGTTCATGATGATCGAGACTTTTGAGAGGAGGGTGTATTGTCAAAAGTCTGATCCGGCGCAGCAATGCGCATTCTCAATTATGGAGTTATTTGTCAGGGCTTTTTCTGGGGCCTGGGAAGTGATGAGGGAAAGGCGTGATGTTGGAGTCTCCATCAATCTCTATGATCTTGCCCGGACCATGCTCGTTCTTCTCCACCTCATCGATGCGGATCACGGAATGGATCGGGATACGTGTGCGATGGACACCGGAGAACTCCTCTTTAAGTTTTTCAGCAGAAGGATCTACTAACAGTGACCCGCTCTCCTGGAAAATGAGATCTTCGATCTCGACGAAGCCATAGAGCTCACCTTGCCGCACCATACGGGCAAAGATTTCATAGACTTTTCCCTGGTTGAGAAACACGATCTTGAAAATACGCATAGGCAAACCGGTTTTGACGTTTGGTTAATCAGATTAACGATGAACCTGATGGAACTCCTGTTCCGGGCTCCCTCTATTCTCATAGCCACAATATCATTTGAGGTGTGGCCGTGAGACGGAAAAAATGGAGCCGATGGGCGGAATCGAACCGCCGACCTACTGATTACGAATCAGTTGCTCTACCGACTGAGCTACATCGGCTGGAAGGCGGCAATTATAGTCGCCTAGTTGATGCCGGGTCTAGCCGGCTTAGCCTCTAGATGCATCAAGTGCGTAAGGGGCTGGTGGGAGGATTGGCTCTCTACCCAGGACCAGGTCACTCATCAGGCGGGCCGAGGCGGGGCCAAGCACTACGCCATTTCGAAAATGACCGGCATTGAGATAGAGGCCTTCAATATCGGGAACAGGGCCAATGTAAGGTATGCCGCTGGGTGAGCCGGGGCGCAAGCCGGCCCAGTGATGTTCGATTTTGGCCTCTCTGAGTAGTGGAAAATGCGTTAAGGCATACTGCTTCAAAGCCTTTTTAGCGACTTGCGTAGTGGTCTTGTCAAAGCCTCTATACTCGAGGGTGCTACCAACCAGAACCCGCCCGTCACGGCGTGGGATAACATACCGATCCTGATGCAGTACGATGCGTGAAATGGCTCCAGGCTGTGAACGGAACAGGATCATCTGTCCCAGCACCGGCTCGATATCAGGGCGAGTGACAAAATCTTTAAGCAGATCGCCCGTCCAAGCGCCCGCACAGACGATCACCTGCTTCGCGGTTAGGTTACCGGAATCCGTCTCTATGCCTTGTATGCGACCATCCCTAGCCAATAATTTGGAAACACGACAATTCTCACGAATCTCTACCTGCTTCTCTATGGTGCCGCAGGCAGCCTTGACTAGCCTGGGATTGCGTACCTGTGCGACCTCGGGCATCAAGATTGCCTGATTTGCAGTCGTAGTGAGTGCCGGTTCACAGTCGCTGATGGCGGCTTTCTCTAAATTAGTCAGTGATTGTTGCGCATGTTTTCCCCAGTCGATGGCCTGTTTGCTATCTTCCGGTTCAACGATGAGAAGGCCGTTCCTGGTATATTCCGGATCAATGTTGCTCTCTCTATGGAGAGCTGTCGCCAGTTCAGGATAGTGCTGTTGCCCCCAACTGGTCAGAGCAGTGATTGATGAATCATATCGCCAGGGGTAGAGAGGAGAAATGATGCCGCCACCCGCCCAGGATGACTCTCGTCCGACCCGATTTTGTTCCAGCAGCGTGACTTGCCTGCCGGCCATGGCCAATTCTCTGGCTGTGAGCATGCCAATGAGGCCGCCGCCAATAACGAAGATTTCAGACATCGAGGGAGTTAGTCGATTGATGGTTGATGGAGTTCACAATTATGATTGGAAATGGCGCAGTCTGTATACTGCCTAGATAGATTATGTATGCAATCGCTGATCGCCATGGAAAGCTGAAAGCCGAGGCGATTAGTCCCCGATAGGCGTAGGCGCGGTTGTATGGCCGTAATTGTGACTGTTAGGG
>JAHXHT010000300.1 GCA_025656435.1 Candidatus Thiodiazotropha sp. (ex Gloverina cf. vestifex)
TAACAGTCACAATTACGGCCATACAACCGCGCCTACGCCTATCGGGGACTAATCGCCTCGGCTTTCAGCCTTCCATGGCGATCAGCGACTGTTCCTGGTGTGATGAAAAAGTGATAAATGGCCAGTTGATATTTAACTCTCAACAGGTTTGGCTTTTGTCTATACTCGTGAAGCGGCTATCACCAGCAGATTTTTACCGAACCTAGGAGGTATGAAGATGGATATTCATGCGAACTGGCCTGCAATCAAGCGAGTGTTCAGTGAGGTTTTCAGGTCGTCTTCCATTTTGCCATTGCGAAGGTAAATGCTGACAGAGAGCCTCACGTCAGATCCACCAAAAGGGAGATGAATATGAGCAGACAATACGAAGGCAGTTGTCATTGTGGCGCAGTTAGGTTCTCGTTCGAGGGAGAGGAGATCACGAAAGGGTTACGTTGTACTTGCTCTCTTTGCTCCCGCAAAGGCGCGATGATGTCGACACAAGTGATTCCGGTCGATCAGTTTAGAATCGAGGCTGAAGTTGACGCATTAGGTCTCTATCAGTTTGGTGCAAAAACCGCCAAACACTATTTCTGCAAAATCTGTGGTATCTACTCATTTCATGAGACAGCCAGGGTGCCGGGACATATGCGCGCCAATTTAGGTTGTGTGGCTGGTGTCGACATTTTTGAACTCGAAGCAGAGATTTTTGACGGCAAGCACTTGTTGTAAATTCTCTCACATCTATGTCGCTGGTAGTCGGATGACTATGCATGGGTTGCCTGGACAAACAGGTATGCGAAAAAATCAAGCCTTATGCTGGATTCCCCATTGATTGAATGGATGAGTCAACGGAAAATACTATTGTACTCCCGGTGCTGGAACGCCATTCCGTAATGAATTGAGATACTCGCTATTTGAGACATTCCCCCACAGGCTCTCGGTTAAAGACCTCCCCGAGCACTGATATACATAGTGTAAGACACTACACTAGAGTTTAGGCCGTTTGCCCAGGTGGGAGAGTGATGATTTCGCTGCCGAGTGGTCGCATAGTAGGTATTTCAAATGTACGGGCCAGGTATCATGCACTGCGCCTGAATCGTATTGTCATGCCTGATACACCTCGGTATGAACTCTATCGTCTGATAGACATTGTCGTTCCTCCCCCGGATTGCCAGTGGTTACCGGGGAAAAATACCTATGTCTTCTCCGGACATACCCTTGATGAGTTGCCAAGTCTCACGGACTGGTCAAAAAAAGATCGCAGGGTTTTCCAGGCTTGGTTAAGACAGGATATCCAGGTTTGTGAAATCGAGCAGGTGAAACGGCGACTAGCAGAGGATCAACCACTGGTCGCCAAGGAGTTCCCGTATTCTAAGAGGTTGTATAGCGCACTTCAGTGCCGCATTCAGGCGTTGAATCTGAACCGGGCTTCTCCACTGCAATGGCGACAGACACTTTTAAACTTGCGCAGAACAGGAATCCGGGCAGAGGAACTAGAGTGGTCGGGCCTACTGTTGTTTCTAGATAACGCGCATCGTCAGGGAAAAGCGATGGTTACCCGCGAAACCCTTCTGAATAAAATTGACTTTTCAGCGATACGTCTTTGCCTGACCCATGAACTGGCAACAGACAGGAATTGTGGTCTGGAATTCATTGAGCTGTCTCAATCAAAATCCCGCAATAGGCTGGGTGCGATACAGAAAATTGCCGGTCCTGGTGAAGTCTGCATATTGCGTTACGCAGATACCATGCACTATTACAAAGTCGGCTATGTGATGAGAGTTAATACCAAACTGAAGCAGGAGAGGTCTCTTCGATGGTTTGCACTGGATACGATCGGTAACCTGATCAGTTCGCAACTTTCCGGACAATCATTTTTCAAAGACCAGGAAGAGACGTTCAAAGTGGCCAGTGAACATGCACTGCAGCATGTTGGTATTCCTGTTACCTACACACCATGTAGCCGCTATGAGCATAAGACCCTCTGTGGAGGGAGTGAGTATCGGGAATGGTTGTTGACGTTGCCTGACTACCCCATTTCTTACCATAACAAGCACTACTACGAACGTAATCTGCTACTCCATTTCAGGACCAAGATCAGACATGATCAACATGGCAGGCGCCTGCTTTTCATTGAAGAGCTTCAGAATGATTGGCATCAATCGGGTGCCATGTTTGGTTATCAGACCCGCTGGCCCGGACACCTGCCGCCTGCACCGTTTCAAAAAGAGTGGATCGGTCTGGCATTGAAACTGATTCTGCTGCATGGCGCAGAGGAGGGTTATGATGGTGTGGCATGGACAAAAGGGGATATTCATGAGTCCCGCTATCAGCAGTCTATGGCTGCTGTCAGGCGACTCTATGATGAGTTGATTCCCAATACACTTTTGCGACTCTGTGAGCACTGGGGTGGGCGAATAGAGAAAACACGTATTATCACCAAGGAGCCTCGCCTGCATATTAGTCGTCAAATGGATAAGTGGTTTGTTACCGATCCCCACGGGAGTTTCTCGACCAGAGCACGTGATTCGCAAAAAGAAGCGATGCAGATCATGGCCAGACACTGCAAACAGATCGAACTCGATGTACCGGTACTCATCCTTGATGAGTCTTCAAGAAAGCGAATTGAGGAAGAGGGCTTTCCGATGTTTGGTGAGCGGCCAACCCTCCCTGTTCGCTGAGTTTCTTTGGCCCACTACTTGCAGCGTTTTCGGGTAATTTACCGTTTGAGGGGAATTCCCGTGATCACACCTGTATGGATTATACTCTTGTCAATAGTCGTACTGGTCTCCGTATTGGTACAGCGGTAATCCCCCCAAAAAATAACGGGGTTCAAAAGTAGAATTTTCCATTTATTATTACGAAAATGAGAATCTACAATGAAGAAGTCCCGC
>JAHXHT010000301.1 GCA_025656435.1 Candidatus Thiodiazotropha sp. (ex Gloverina cf. vestifex)
TGTTTGCTTCATGGGGTCTATATAATGATTGGCCTAGAATGTGCACCATTATCCCTCAATCGATGGATTCGTTCAGAGCTTCCCTAGGAGGTGAAGCCAATAGTGGCGGTGGTGGAAGCTTAACTTCCTGCAGACTATGAGAGGCACAACCAGCCAACAGTGACAGCACTACCCAGATAAGACTGGATGCACCTTTTCGATCGATACCTTTCATGTTGTGCCTCCTTCTACCTCACGCGCGGCCGTAATCCACCCGTCTGCCCAGCCAGCGGAGAACCAGTTGTTCCGCCTGTAGAGGATGCTCCTGCAACATTCTCTCTGCCACCTCCCTCACTTCATCCAGCATGCCCTGATCCCGCACCAGATCGGCGATACGTAATTGCATATCACCAGTCTGCTTCGTACCCAACACCTCACCCGGACCACGCATCTCCAGGTCTTTCTGGGCAATGTAAAAGCCGTCGCTGCTCTCCCGCAATATCGCCAGACGCGTTTTGGCATTGAGGGAGAGGGGCGCGTGATACATCAATACACAATGGCTCTCTGCACTACCGCGACCAACACGCCCCCTAAGCTGGTGCAGCTGTGCGAGTCCCAGACGTTCGGCATTTTCGATAATCATCAAGCTGGCATTGGGCACATCCACGCCCACTTCAATAACAGTCGTCGCAATCAACAGATCCAGCTCACCCGCTTTGAAACGGCTCATCACCTGCTCTTTCTGCTCTGATTTGATGCGGCCATGCACCAGCCCGACGCGTAGCTCCGGCAGGGCTTCTGCAAGTTGTTGGGCACTCTCCTCCGCTGCCTGACATTGTAGTACCTCCGACTCCTCAATCAGGGTACAGACCCAATAGGCCTGCCGGCCCTCGGCACAGGCGGCCCGCACCCGCTCCACCACTTCATCCCGGCGTCGATCCGAGATGACAGCGGTGGTTACCGGCTTGCGTCCGGGGGGCAGGCTATCGATGACCGACAGATCGAGATCGGCATAGGCAGTCATCGCCAGAGTGCGGGGGATAGGCGTCGCGGTCATGATGAGCTGATGAGGCGCGTGTCCTTGCCGGCGCCCTTTCTCTATCAGCGCCAGTCGCTGATGGACACCGAAGCGGTGTTGTTCATCGATGATCACCAGTCCCAGATCATCAAACACGACATCGTCCTGAAACAGAGCATGGGTGCCGACGACCAGCTGTACCTGGCCGGTGGCGATCACTTCGAGCGCCTGCTCCCGGGCGCGTCCCTTCATGCGGCCGGTCAACCAGGCAATCTGTATGCCCATGGGTTCGAGCCACTGGGAGAAACTGTTTAAATGCTGTTCCGCCAGCAACTCCGTGGGGGCCATTAGCGCCACCTGGCTACCGGCGTCGATCGCCTGCAAGGCGGCCAGGGCGCTGACGATGGTTTTACCTGACCCCACGTCTCCCTGCACCAGGCGTTGCATGGGGTTAGGCTTACTCAGATCCTGCTCAATCTCGCCCACAACCCGTTCCTGTGCCGGCGTGAGTTCAAAAGGAATATTTGCCAGCAACTGCCGTTTCAGATCACTCCCGGCAGGCAGCACCGTGGCACGAATCTGCTGATGCTGATTGCGCAGTTTACGCAAGCTGATCTGATGTGCCAGCAGCTCCTCGAATGCAAGTCGTTGTTGGGCCGGGTGGCTACCGGCCAGCAACTCCTGTTGATCCGCATCGGGGGGCGGCCGGTGCAGATAGCTCACAGCCTGGGCCAGACTCTGCATGGGAAAGCGGCTCAAAAGTGTGCCGGGTAACAACTCTCGCAGTCCCTGCGGTGCCTGCTCCAACATCGTCAGCGCCTGTTGCATCAAGCCTCGCAAGGTCAGCTGATGGACCCCCTCGGTGGTGGGATAGAGAGGTGTCAGTGCCTCTTCCGCCTGCTGGGGTTCATCCGGGTCCACACGCTGATATTCGGGATGCACCATCTCCAGACTGTTGGGGCCGTTGCGTACCTCACCGAAGCAGCGCAGCCGGACACCTCTGGCCAGCGCCTCCCGCTGGGCGTTACTAAAGTAGAAAAAGCGCAGAATGATACCCCCGGTGCCATCCGAAATTCGCACCAGCAGCGAGCGTCGACGGCCAAACTTGATCTCCGTGACATCGACCTCCCCCTCGATGACCACCTGGTCTCCCCGACGAATGGCCCCAATGGGCTGGATTCGTGTTCTATCCTGATAACGAAGCGGGAGATGGAACAGCAGATCCTGTACCGTTTCGATGTTGAGACGGGCAAGCTTTTCCGCATTCCTTGCGCCGACACCTTTCAGTCGGGTGACGGATTGTTCTGCCAGATCGACTGGCTGACTGTCCTGTTTTTTCAATGGCGTATGCTTTCACTGTAGTATGAGCCTGAAGCATGCCAGAACCAGCGGGAGAAGTGCAAAGATGGTGATACAACAACAGCTGCAAATTGAAACCCGTGGACGCGACACCTACAACATCACCCCTCAGGTGGAGCAGGCTATCCAGCAGGCAAATATCACCACCGGCATCTGCCAGCTCTTCATCCACCACACCAGCGCATCACTGATTCTGTGCGAGAATGCCGACCCCACCGTACGTTCTGACCTGGAAGGTTTTATGGCCAGACTGGTACCGGACGGCGATCACCACTTTGACCACACACTGGAGGGACCGGATGACATGGCGGCACATATCCGGTCCATTCTGGCCAAGATGGATCTCAGCTTTCCTATCAGTCGCGGACACCCTGCACTGGGCACCTGGCAGGGCATCTATCTTTGGGAGGGTAATCCCCCCAAAAAATAACGGGGTTCAAAAGTAGAATTTTCCATTTATTATTACGAAAAGGAGAATCTACAATGAAGAAGTCCCGC
>JAHXHT010000302.1 GCA_025656435.1 Candidatus Thiodiazotropha sp. (ex Gloverina cf. vestifex)
AATGCACTGTTTTTCTTCGCTCATGGCAGTTTTGAAGCAAGCGAGAGGAAACGTTCGCTGACAAACGATTCGTTCAGAGCTTCCCTAACCGACCCCAAACAGGAGAAAACATTCCGATCTCCTTTCAGTGTTGCGGCAGGTGGCCAATCCTACAAAATCGATCCTGAATTTGCCTATCAGCTTGAGGGTGTTGTTGTCAGCTATCATGATGCCGATGCCTTCAGCGACATCTGGCACCATGACAAATGGAAGGATTTTCTCAACGTGAGAGATCTTTGTGTCATTTGGGGAGCCAATATCGATAGCGGTGTCTACCAGGATATGTCATTCAAGAATGACAGCTGGACCTGCTGGGCCTATTGGCCTGACGCCGAGACCGGTTCGCGTTTCAAAGGCGAGCAACTCTCCAATAACCACCTACTGACCGACGATATCGAACTCAAGCGACTGTTAATGTCAGCAGAAACCGGCGACCACATTCGGCTGGAGGGTCTACTGGCAAGATACGAGAACCCATCCAACGGCTTCCATCGAGGTACCAGCACGGTCCGGACAGATAGTGGTAACGGGGCCTGTGAAACCATCTATTTGGAGCGTTTCGAAATCGTACAGAAAGCCAATAACCGAACTCGCTCGCTCTATCATGCAGCCAAATGGATACTGATCATCTCTCTCGGACTGTTTACCCTCCTATTCTTCATCACGCCGGTGAAAAAACCACGGCTTTAATAGCAAGCCAGAGACCTCACCCGAAAATCACACACTACTTTTGGGTCATTTCCCGGTGAGATCAGACAAAAAACCTGCCGGAAACATTGTTATGTCATGAATTTGTTATGAAAAACCATTGGCTTCCCTGAATTTGCCGAGTATGATGGCTGTGGCTAAGAAACAGACCCATAACCGCTTCCCCGTTTGAGCTTCCCTCTTGTTGAGAATCGGATTCCTTTGGTTTCCAGGCTAATTTACATGGACATGGTCCATGTGGTTTATCTGTTCAAAGTCTGTCTGGCAGGTTTGTAAATGGGACCGTCAGACTATTGAGCATCTCTCTATTTGCTAGGAATATATCGATGACGAAATTGTATGTTGGCAATCTGCCCTGGACTGCTACTGAAGAAGATATCCGCGAACTGTTCTCCGATGTTGGTGAAATTCAGTCCGCAAACTTGATTCTCGACCGTGAAACCCACCGTTCTCGTGGTTTTGCATTTGTCGAGATGAGCCAGGCCGACGCAGAACGTGCCATCTCTCAGCTCAATGGCAAGGATTTTCAAGGCCGTGATCTGAGAATCAACGAAGCTCAGGAAAAACCTCGTCGTAGTGGTGGCGGTGGTGGCGGTCGCTGGTAAGCACGTCCCAAACTGTCAGTTCAGCGTCCACGCTTGATTTGACAGGTTGATACCGGCAACTGGTCCTTTACCAGTTGCCGGTATCCAGAAATCTCTCCTTCTCCATGTCCTCATGGAGCCAATGGTGACAGACTGGAAATTTGTCACTAGAGCAGTCTCTGTTTGCTCATAAACACGTGACTCACTGACTATCCACCTACCCCCCTACCTGTTACGCATAGTGCTATTCGTAATCGCTATAACCCACACGTTGTAGGTACCCGGTCATGATGGCAGCATAACGGCGGCACAAAAAAGGTATCAGTTCAGACTTTCCAGCGCGGCAATACGTTCTTCCAGCGGTGGATGGCTGGCAAACATCTTCTGCACTTTACCGGCACTGATGGCAAAGGCCGCCATCTCTTCCGGCATAGGCTCTGGCTCATGTGCCTGTTGCAGCCTTCTCAATGCGGCAATCATCTTTTGACGACCGGCCAGCTCCGCACCACCCCTGTCGGCACGGTATTCGCGCCAGCGGGAGAACCACATCACAATCGTCATAGCCAGTATGCCCAGCACAAACTCAGCAATCATGGAGACAATAAAGAAGGCCGGGCCGTAACCCCGCTCTGTCTTGAACACCACCCGATCAATGGTATGGCCAATGATGCGTGAGAGAAAAACCACAAAGGTATTCACCACACCCTGAATCAGCGAGAGGGTTACCATATCCCCATTCGCCACGTGACTCACCTCATGAGCAAGCACTGCTTCCACTTCATCTCGGCTCATCTGCTGAAGCAATCCGCTGCTGACTGCCACCAGGGCACTATTCTTATTCCAGCCTGTGGCAAAGGCGTTGGGAGAGCTGTGATTGAAGATCCCAACCTCCGGCATACCGATACCGGCCTGCTTCGCCTGCATGCCCACCGTATCGACCAGCCATCGTTCCGATGCATTACCAGGCTGTTCAATAAGCTGGACGCCCATACTGCGCTTGGCCATCCACTTCGAAATAAACAGTGAGATAAGAGATCCACTGAAACCAATCACCGCTGAGTAAATCAGTAGCGTATTCAGATTGAGATCGACCCCATTATCCATCAACAGGCCCTCGACTCCGAGCAGCCTGAACGTGATGCTGATAAGCATGACGATGGCGAGATTGGTACCCAAAAACAGTGCGATTCTAAACATTTTTTCTCTACAAGATGAAAAATTTGAATGGGGTTAATATGGTGACAGCATTAGTCTATTTCAAGTTCCCTGTCCAACAAATGCCAGACTCGATTGCAATCGTTGTCACAAGCATGGGGGCTCAGCGCACTCGAACTACGTACCAATCCCAAAACCGTGTTTCACGGTTACCTTAAACATAGGCACACATTGTAGATAAAGCTCAGTAGAGACTTACTGGGACAGGAAAGATTCTACAAGCGTGTCGCTACCTCGTGAAAGATTTTGGGACATCCGAGTCCCCAAAATCGACTCGCCAACGCGACAGCCGTTATGCCCCGACCGT
>JAHXHT010000303.1 GCA_025656435.1 Candidatus Thiodiazotropha sp. (ex Gloverina cf. vestifex)
CGGTCGGGGCATAACGGCTGTCGCGTTGGCGAGTCGATTTTGGGGACTCGGATGTCCCAAAATCTTTCACGAGGTAGCGACACGCTTGAATCTTAAGTTTAAAACGTTCATTCGACTTTTTTATGACTTCATTGAAAACCAACGTGAACACAATCTCTGCGTCGGTGACGCTGGTATCATAAAGAGACTCTGCACTGCCACCAGCAAGAATTGTCATATCTTCATCCACGGCGGATAGACACTGGGCACTAAAAAGTAAAAGCAGATAGAGCAATATAGAGAACGATTGAGACATTTTCATGATCAGGTCACAGTAAAAATCCGTTTACTCCACGACCTCCTTACCCAGTAAATAGGCAATTTCAGCCAGATGCAGTGCCTGGTCATGCATGGCGCGAAAATGATTCGCGCGAATCATGGCATCCATGAGATTGGCTTCGATAACTTTTTCAGTTTTTACCGCACCGGTTTGATAGGCTCGATTGCTCAGATCGCGGTTCTCTAGTGCGGTCTCAACAGCCTGTTGTGTGATTTCAATCTGACGTTGTGCAGAGTGTGTCTGTAAAAATAGGTGTTTCACCTGAGTAGCAACACTTTCACTGACGAGTAACATTTGCTGTTTTTTCTGAGCATACCCCACCTTTGCTGCAGAAATCCTGTGGCGAGTCTGGCCACCGTTAAAAAGTTTCAACCGCATACCTATTCCCAATTTCCACGAATCCTCATTGGTCTCCGTGCTTAATCCACCATCCAGATTGTTATTAAATCCATCAATGGAAGCTGTCAAACCAATCATGGGGTAATGGTCGCCCTGAGCTTCATCAATTTTGGCTTCATAGGCATCAACGGCAAGAGAGAGTTGTCCTACCTGAGGATTGAACTGAAGTGCTTGGTAATCCCCCCAAAAAATAACGGGGTTCAAAAGTAGAATTTTCCATTTATTATTACGAAAATGAGAATCTACAATGAAGAAGTCCCGCTACAACGAATCCCAGATCATATCGATCCTGAAAGAGGCCGAGGCCGGTATTCCGATCGCTGAGCTGTGCCGCAAGCACGGTATGAGTGATGCCACTTTTTACAATTGGCGCGCCAAGTATGGCGGCATGGACGTATCGATGATGAAGCGGATGAAGGAACTGGAAGCGGAGAACCGGCGCCTGAAGAAGATGTATGCAGAAGAACGGCTCAAGGCCGAGATCCGCAAGGAGGCCCTTGAGGGAAAGTACTGAGGCCATCTCAACGACGAGAGATGGCCAAGCACGCCTTGTCGAAGCACGGGCTGAGTATCCGCCTGACCTGCGAGATTTTTGGTATCAGCGAGACCTGCTACCGTTACCAGCCGAAGCTATCGGGTGACAATGCCCATATCGCGGACTGGCTACTTCGCCTCACAACAGCCAATCGTACCTGGGGCTTTGGCCTGTGTTTCCTGTATCTGCGCAATGTGAGGGGCTACGGCTACAATCACAAGCGCGTTTACCGCATCTACCGTGAGCTGGAGTTGAATCTGAGGATCAAGTCGAAGCGACGATTGAAGCGAGACAAGCCTGATGAGTTATCAGTGCCTCGGCAGATCAACGAAGTCTGGTCGATGGATTTTATGCATGATCGGCTGATAGATGGTCGAAGCTTTCGGACCTTTAACGTGATCGATGATTACAACCGTGAAGGCTTGGGGATTGAAGTTGATCTTTCATTGCCGGCACTCAGAGTCATCCGTACCCTGGGTCGCATCATTGAGTGGCGCGGCAAACCCAAGGTCATTCGCTGCGATAATGGACCGGAATACTTAAGTAGTCAGCTCGTTGAATGGGCCAACAGGCATCGGATTCAGTTGCAGTATATTCAGCCGGGGAAGCCACAGCAGAACGCTTATGTGGAACGATTTAATCGGACTGTTCGACATGAGTGGCTGGATCAACATCTATTTGAATCGATTACTCATGCACAGGATACCACCACCCGGTGGTTATGGCGTTACAATCGCTGATCGCCATGGAAGGCTGAAAGCCGAGGCGATTAGTCCCCGATAGGCGTAGGCGCGGTTGTATGGCCGTAATTGCGACCGTTAGGGAGCGATGTAGGGCATACAGAGAGCGCATCCGAAACGCCGTAGAGTCATTTGCGGGAGTCATGATGGAGTAGTGCACAAGCAGCTCTGCTGCAATGTGCAATACGGAATCGTGGCGGACGCAGGACGGTCGGGGCATAACGGCTGTCGCGTTGGCGAGTCGATTTTGGGGACTCGGATGTCCCAAAATCTTTCACGAGGTAGCGACACGCTTGCGATCTGCGGTTTCAACCGATCGATGCAACACATGGGTTAAATCGTTCAGTTGAGTTTTCAACTCGAATTGCTCGCAGCAGTTGAGAATACCTGAACGCGCCAGATTATGTTGCCAGGTTAAAAACTGGTCACAATGCCATGATCTGAATCAGCTCACTGCTGGTGAGTACATGGCAATAGATCATGTTGATAATCTCCAGCTCTCTTCTATGCAAATCCTCCGTTCCAGCGGCGCAGCAATCCTCTACCACAATGACATTGAAACTCTCGTCAGCGAGACTTCTGACTGTGGACGAGACACACTGATCGGTAAAGATGCCGCTCATCACGACATTCTTTACCCCCATGTTGTGCAATATGAGTCTGAGATTGGTACCGGTCAGGGTGCTGTCGGTGGTTTTCGTTAGCACAATTTCATCAGGTTTCGGTGCCAGCTCAGGTGCGATCTGAGAATCCTCCCGGTCCTTAGGGAAGCTCTGAACGAATCGTTTGTCAGCGAACGTTTCCTCTCGCTTGCTTCAAAACTGCCATGAGCGAAGAAAAACAGTGCAT
>JAHXHT010000304.1 GCA_025656435.1 Candidatus Thiodiazotropha sp. (ex Gloverina cf. vestifex)
GGACGGTCGGGGCATAACGGCTGTCGCGTTGGCGAGTCGATTTTGGGGACTCGGATGTCCTAAAATCTTTCACGAGGTAGCGACACGCTTGATTTGTCTGTAAAAGCAAAATATGGGTTATTTATAGACTATACTTCTCAAAGTGTCGACACTTTGTCGATTTTTTTCTTGAGAACCGGTCTGCCGAGCAAATGAGCGAGAATGGCTTTGAATCACCATTCTCGCTTCACTGCTCAGCTATTTGGCATAACCCATCTGATGCAAGGAGGATGAGATTTCATCCAGAATAGCCGGGTCATCGATGGTGGCCGGCATCTTCCACTCATCACCGTCTGCGATTTTCACCATGGTGCCGCGAAGGATTTTGCCGGAGCGGGTCTTCGGCAGGCGTTTTACGATGGCGATGTGCTTGAAGGCTGCCACCGGACCGATTTGATTCCGTACCAGTTTCACCAGTTCGGAACAGAGTTCATCGATGGGGCGATCAACACCGGTCTTGAGCACCACCAAGCCGAGAGGCAACTGACCCTTGAGGGCGTCTGCGACACCAATAACAGCGCACTCGGCGACACCCGAATGGCTGGCCAGCACCTCTTCCATCTGTCCCGTTGATAGGCGATGTCCGGCAACATTGATGACATCATCGGTGCGGCTCATGATCCACAGATAACCATCCTCGTCCTTGTAGCCCGCATCGCCGGTTAAATAGTATCCGGGGTAGGCACGCAGGTAGGCGTCGACAAAGCGCTGTTCGTTATTCCACAGTGTGGGCAGACAAGCAGGTGGCAGCGGTTGCTTGATGACAATGTCACCCATCTCTCCAGCCTCTTTTTCATTTCCCTGGTCATTCAGAACCTGTACATCAAAACCGACCATGGAGACCGTTGGCGATCCAGCCTTCACCGGCAGTTGCTCTATCCCCATGGGATTGGCTGCAATAGCCCAGCCAGTTTCCGTCTGCCACCAGTGGTCAATAACCGGTTTTTCCAACATGGTTTCGGCCCAATGCAAGGTGTCCGGATCGCATCGTTCACCCGCCAGATACAGGGTATCCATGCAGCTGAGGTCATATTTCGACATGTAGGCACCCTGTGGGTCCCCTTTCTTTATGGCGCGAAACGCGGTGGGTGCAGTGAACAATACCTTTACGTTGTATTCGTTGATCACCCGCCAAAAGGCGCCGGGATCCGGCGTGCCGACGGGTTTACCTTCATAAATCATGGTCGTACAGCCAGCCAACAGCGGGCCGTAAACGATATAGCTATGACCGACCACCCAGCCCACATCGGAGGCGGCCCAATAGACATCGCCGGGTTCAACATTGTAGATATTCTTCATGGACCAGAGCAGGGCAGCGGCGTGTCCGCCATTATCACGTACGACCCCCTTGGGTTGGCCCGTGGTGCCGGAGGTGTAGAGAATATAGAGGGGATCGGTGGCCTCAACGGGAACACAATCGGCCGGTTCAGCTTGTGCTACGGCATCGTCCCAGTTCAGATCACGTCCAGCCTGTAGTTCAGCTGCCAGTTGGGGACGCTGCTTAATGACGCAGCAGGTGGGTTTGTTTTGGGAGAGCTCAATGGCTTCATCCAGTAATGGCTTGTATGCCACCAGACGGTTGGGTTCGATACCACAGGAGGCAGAAAGTACCATCTTCGGTTGGCAGTCGTCGATGCGTGTGGCCAGCTCTTTGGCTGCGAAGCCGCCGAACACCACCGAGTGAATTGCGCCGAGGCGGGCACAGGCGAGCATTGCAATCGCCGCTTCCGGAATCATCGGTATATAGACAATGACCCGGTCCCCCTTGCCGACTCCATTTGCGGCGATGACACCAGCCAGCTTGGCCACAGTGTCACGTAATTCCAGATAGGTATAGCGCTGTTTTTGATCAGCCACTGGACTGTCGTAGATCAGTGCAAGACGGTCGCCGTGTCCAGCCTCAATATGCCTATCCAGTGCATTGAAACAGGTGTTGAGTTGCCCACCGGCAAACCAGCGGGGGGAGGGTTTGGCGTCGTTGTCTAACACCTTGTCCCAAGGTTTGTCCCAATGTAGTCCTTGGGCGACACCTCCCCAGAAATCTTCAGGGTTTTCCAGGGAGTGTTGATAGATCTCCGCATAGCTTGGCATGGTTGAGCTCCTTTGGTCGAGTCTGCTTGTTAGTCGCCGAAGTGTCGACAATATTCGTGTAATAGTGCAGAAGTTGGATTATTTATAGACCAATACTCTCAATGTGTCGACACTTTAGGAAATATTTTTCTATTTTTTTTCGGTGAAGCTCTTTGGGGTATTAAGGAGTGTAGTCGTAATAAAGCCCGGAATACCAAATAGGTTTGCCAGCTGATTGCAGTCATAGCATGCAACTAATTGTTCGTGAGAGATTTTTTCTGGCGGTGGTGGGGGATTATTAATCGCAGATGAGATTGCTTCTTTTTAAGCCCATAGCCTGCAAGTCCTGGCTCTAGCTCTGGAGACTATATGAAAAGAAGAATTCAGAACAAGCCGTAGGTTGGGCCGACAAAGGAGGTCCAACATCACCATAGGTACTATCGAGCGAGTTCTTGTGTGGGAAGATGGGTTGTTGGGCCTCCTTTGTCGGCCCAACCTACGAGCAAAGGAGTGTAGTCGTAAATAAAGCCTGAAATGCAAAGTGGGTTTGCTGGTTGAATACGGTCACAGGCTTCAATTGATTGTTTGTGGGAGATTTTTCGAGTGATGGTAGATTATGTTAGGGTCTTAGGAAGCTAAGCGAGTCCAATCGGCTTCTCTCGAAGCAGTTTTAGAACGAGTACATAGACATTATCACGCCGATGGTTAAA
>JAHXHT010000305.1 GCA_025656435.1 Candidatus Thiodiazotropha sp. (ex Gloverina cf. vestifex)
GGGGCATAACGGCTGTCGCGTTGGCGAGTCGATTTTGGGGACTCGGATGTCCCAAAATCTTTCACGAGGTAGCGACACGCTTGATTTCGTGACAAAACGATATATCGTAACCACCCAATACTGACTTTTACCCCACGCTCCGATTTAGTCCCTACTATCTTGTTGTTTATAAAGGACAATAAGTCACTCGCCCAGCACTGGCACAGACCTTGATAGAGCCCTCTCAATAGTAAAAAAACGAGAGGAATGCCTGCCATGCAGCAACAGGAGAACTGCCAGACTCTAGCGGCCGTGGCTGAAGCTCCCGTGTGGGAGCTCAATACGGGAAGCAATAAGATCCAGGCCAAGCGGATGTCGGGCCGGTTTCGCACCATCAAATGGCTGACCGCCTCAACATGGCTGATATTTTTTGTCGGACCCTACCTGCGTTGGGGGGACAGGCAAGCGGTACTGTTCGATATAGCGGGCAGTCAGTTCCATCTCTTCGGGGTGACCGTGTACCCCTATGATGTCTGGATGTTGTCTTTTGTACTGCTGTTTTTCGCCATGCTGTTGGGGATTGTCACGGTATTGGCCGGGCGAGGCTTCTGTGGCTATTTCTGTTTTCAGACAGTATGGACCGATCTATTCAGCTGGATTGAGGCGCGCATGGAAGGCCCGCCACGGGCTCGTATTGCTCTGGATGCCACCCCCTGGAATTTGCGTAAGTTGAGTATCAAGCTTAGTAAACACGTCCTGTGGCTGACCATCTCGATGATTACCGGAGTCAGTTTTGCCGCCTGGTTTACTGATGCCTATCAGCTATGGGTAGATTATTTTACCTTGCAGGCACATGTATCTGCCTGGATCGTGCTGCTGATGTTTACCGCCGGTACTTATCTGCTTGCAGGCTTTATGCGGGAGCAGGTCTGTTTCTGGCTCTGTCCCTATGCGCGAATTCAGGGGGTACTCTATGACAATAACACCCTGCTGCCCACGTATGACGAGGACCGCGGTGAACCTCGAGCCAAGTTGGATCGTACCGCAGAGAATCAGCGAGTGGGCTGCGTGGATTGTGATCAGTGTGTGGCGGTATGCCCCACGGGTATCGATATCCGCGAGGGACAACAGATCGGCTGTATCACCTGTGGTCTATGTATTGATGCCTGTGACAGTGTCATGGATAAGATCAATCAACCGCGAAGCTTGATTCGCTATAATTCACTGGCCGGCATTCTCGGCGATAGGCCTCGACGCTGGTATCAGCGCCCCCAGGTGTTGGCGTCTGCAGCGATGATAGTGATTTCCGTAGTGTTCGTTGTCTATGGGCTAAACAACATTACCGAAGCAGAGTTAAGTGTTTCTCCTAAACGCCAGCCCACATATGTTCTGATGAGCGATGGAGCCATACAAAACAGCTATCAGCTACGGATATTTAATAAAAGCGGAGCCGATAACAACTATCGCATTGAAGTGGATGGATTTGACGACATGCTTGTAACGGGTAATGGGAAGCCATTGCTGGTTGAGGCGGGTAGGAGGGCAAGTGCCTTGCTATATGTTAAGGTATCCCGTGAATAGCTGTCGAAAGAGATCTCCCCGTTAAAGTTCCGTATCGTGAATATCACCCGAGAGTCTCCAGCTATCGAGGTTCCAAGCGCCTTTATGGCGCCTCGAACATGACACGATGAGGTCGCTTGATCCTTACCCAATGAACACATCTTCCACCGAGTCTCTGTCTGTAGCACTAGACACTGAAATAGCTGTTCACGGTCGAGTTCCCGGAAACAGTGGCATCTGGGTGGGCATATTCTGTGTACTGGTTGAATTTCTTCTGTTATTCATCGTTTATTTCATCGCCAAAGCACATAATCCAGAGGCTTTTACCACCGGCCCGGACAAACTTCTCACTTTAGCTGGTACCACCATCACCATCTTATTGCTCACGAGTGGCTACTGTATGGTGAAAGCGGTGAGTGCCATTCGCAGTGATCAGCGCAAAGCCTCGTTACGCTGGATTATCATGGCAACACTCCTGGGCTTCGGCTATCCCATTGTGAAATATTTTGAAATTCGCTGGAATGTCGCCCATGGCATTCACGGAGAGACCGGGGTTTTCTATACGGTCTACTATTATCTGACGTTGACTCACCTGGTCCATGTTAGTTGGGGCCTGATGGGATTAATCTGGATTGCAATGCGTACTGGAGTAGGCGCATATTCATCACAAAATTACAGTGGCCTGGGAGCTGCAGCACTCTACTGGCATACCACCGATGTTATCTGGCTTGTCATTTTCTCCTTCTTCTACATTCTGAGATAACTGGCCAATTATGATCGGACATACCGAAAGAATCTGGTTGCTGTTGATCGGTCTCACCTTTCTTGGGGCATTGATAGGGGAGAGAGGTCAGGCCGGATGGCTACTCACATTGACGGTAGCCATCCTCATAGCCTTGAAAGGCAGTATTGTAATTGACCAGTACATGGAAATGCGTTTATCCAATCAGCGTATACGAGACGTTCTGCGCTCGTTCATTCTACTGATACCGGTTCTGGTGATTTTCTTCCATAGCTGGGGAGAGGACATACGACGATTGACCACCCTTGATTGAATTAAGCCAAAACAGTGTCGAGAAACCACTTTTCAAGCTGATTCAAGAAAGAACAAGTTGTTTTCTAACGCTTGACGTATGCCCGCAATCAATGAGAGAGCTACCCGCGAGTCTTGCTCCAGTCGAATGTCTCCTTCGCTGATCGCCATGGAAGGCTGAAAGCCGAGGCGATTAGTCCCCGATAGGCGTAGGCGCGGTTGTATGGCCGTAATTGTGACTG
>JAHXHT010000306.1 GCA_025656435.1 Candidatus Thiodiazotropha sp. (ex Gloverina cf. vestifex)
TGTAGTTCAGTGAGGCGAAAGTTGTTTGCTTCATGGGGTCTATATAATGATTGGCCTAGAATGTGTACCATTATCCCTCAATCGATGGATTTGTTCAGAGCTTCCTTAACGATATTGCCCACTCTCTGGGTAAAGAAACCGTAGCGGAATATGTTGAAAATGCGGAAATTTTGCAGTTTCTCTACGAGTCGGGGGTGAACTATGTGCAGGGGCACTTCCTCTCACCGCCGATGGACGTCTCCACTATTGATCCCCGCGCCAATCGAAGTTCTGCTGACGGCAGTCAGAGCAGCGTCAGTGGTGAGAAAATTAATAACTAGTGACGCTGGGTTAATAATTTTGGATTGTGGTTTTTGATGAATCGGCATACTGTTTGCTCTTTCTGATTCAGCGTGTTGGATTCGTTTCACCCATCTCTGTCAGGAGGTGAGCGAGGCGAACACTTGAATTCAAAATATTTAATCTAAGGAGTCATCATGAACCGGGAAATCATCCGAACCGATCAGGCCCCACAGGCCATCGGTACCTATTCGCAGGCTGTCAAAGTGGGCCAGACCGTCTATCTGTCCGGACAGATCCCGCTGGTGCCTGAAACCATGGAGATGGTGGAGGGTGATATCGAGGTACAGATCCGCCGGGTCTTCGATAATCTGCAAGCTGTCGCTAGGGCGGCCGGTGGCAGTCTGGCGGATGTGGTCAAACTGAATGTTTTTCTCACGGATTTAAGCCACTTTCCTGTGGTGAATCAGGTGATGGCGGACTATTTTACCGAACCCTATCCCGCGCGGGCTGCCATCGGTGTCGCCGCATTACCTAAGGATGCAGGTGTCGAGATGGACGCCGTGATGGCATTATCCTGACTCCCTCATTGGCTATTTCTAAAGAAAAGCCAGAATTTTCCGATAGATAATCTACAACTGAATTATGGGATAAAGGCATTTTCCGGGAATGCGGGCGTACAGGTCACAATGGATAAAGATTTCGAACGACTCATCAAAGTCAACGTCAAGGGGCGGGTATTCGTTACCTGTCAATCCCGAGGTATTACTGATCCCTCCATCATTGGCTACTATGTCGAAATCATCGAGCAGGCGATTTTCGCCCTTTTGAGCGACGGGAGTTCACCTGCGGACTTTCACCGCTTTCTGGATGAACAACTCACTTGGCTCGAAGGCGAACTTGACCAAACCGGCCCAGCAGCTTCTAAATCGCAGGAGGCACCACCTCCACCTAAAGAGAATGTCGAAAAGGAGGAAACTTCGACACCGGCTCAATCGCCCAAAGAGCAGAAAAAGGCCACCGGTTATGTGCCCGAGGCGAAAACCATGCCCGAACGGCTGAAGGATGGGCGTTCAATCATGGAGCATCTGCTGGACAATGACTGCATCACCCTGAAGCTCGTCACGCCGAACGAGGCGAAGAAATTCAAGCATAACCTATTGGGCAAGGTACCAGAAAAAGCCGAAGAGGAACTGGTGGCGAGCCTAAGAAATGTGCTGCATGACCAGGTCAGAAAATTCATCCGCAAAAACAATGGCGGCCCCTGGGCCAGTGCTACGCTGCAACACGAAGTCCGTATGGATATCACCAAGACCCGCACCCTGCGATCTCTTGTGACGCTGGCAAGGTCACTGCTTGAAGAGCGTGAGGAGTGGCTCAAGAAGACTAAAAACAGCTTGACCGGACGTTTCTTTGGCGGCCGGGTGAAAATGAATAAATAGCGGAGAAAAGAATCCGCCTCAAGAGGAGAGTGCATGGGTAAGCAATACGATCAGATTACAGAAAAGCATGCCCAGTTCATCATCCATCAGCAGCTTTTCTTTGTCGCCACCTCGACCCCCGAGGGAAGAATCAACCTCTCGCCGAAAGGGCACGACAGCCTGCGTATTGTGAATCCGAATCAGGTGGTGTGGCTCAATCTCACCGGTAGCGGCAATGAGACTGGCGCCCATCTGATGCAAGACAACCGCATGACCCTGATGTTCTGTGCATTTGAGGGTGACCCCAAGGTCCTGCGCCTGTATGGGCAAGCAACCTGCCATCATGAGGGCAGTGATGAATGGGATGCCCATATCGGTCGTTTCCCGTTACTTCCCGGCGCACGCCAGATCATCGTCATGGAGGTGGAGTCGGTGGTGAGTTCCTGCGGTTTCGGTATTCCCCTCTACGACTATGTGGACCAGCGGGAAGAGCTTCCGGCATGGGCCGAAAAGAAGGGCGTGAAGGGAATCAGAGAGTATTGGCAGACCCGCAATAACCGTACTATCGACGGTAAGTCCACCGATTTCGACTGAGCCGATAGGCGGTTAAGGGGAGCCGCAAATGAATGCTAAATACTAAGGCTGAGTGTTTAATGGGCTTGTGTTTGTTGGAGGCTTGGGTGATGTGCCCCGTATACTTTTGTAGTTAACGGTTGAGCTTCGCATCTAATGCTTCCCTTGCTGTATCATTAATAATGCTGTCTATTATGTCTGAATCCTTCTTGTCCCAAACTATGAATTCTGAGTTGCCGTAGATAACGGTGTGGTAGCTGATGTTTTGCGCCATTAAACGCTCATATACTGTTTTGCGTAGGTCTTTAGAAACAGAAAAGGAGCGCCCTTTTGGTGTTATTTTATTTATCTCAGGATCAAGAAAATCAAATAGATAGTCAGGAGGAGGATTAGGTATCCCAACTGTTGTTTCATTTGTTACGCTATACCAAATATTATTGTCTTCCAGGGGTAATCCCCCCATTAATAATGGGACTCAAAAGTAGTCACTGTTAAGCTGTCTGAGCCAGCTTCTGTATCGGGGTGATTCCACCTAA
>JAHXHT010000307.1 GCA_025656435.1 Candidatus Thiodiazotropha sp. (ex Gloverina cf. vestifex)
ATTCCAAGGAACTGCTTGCTCCATTTCTTGAAGAAAACGCTCACGCCGTGTCTGCTTCTTCTTGGCGCTGTAGTTCAGTGAGGCGAAAGTGGTTTGCTTCATGGGGTCTATATAATGATTGGCCTAGAATGTGCACCATTATCCCTCAATCGATGGATTCGTTCAGAGCTTCCCTAAGGGTCCACCGGAAAGATTCAAGAGCGACGAAAAGTCCAGCATTTGTGTGCAGGGTGGCGTTTGAAATCGTCGGGTACTGTCTGCTGGGTGATTTCCTGGCAGCCGGTCAGTTCGGCCAGCTCCGGATCGAGTTTGAATCGGCGTCGATTGGTGGAAAAGATTAGTTCTCCCGTGGGCGTCAGTAGTTTTTTGCAGGCCTCAATCAGTCGAGCGTGGTCCCTTTGCACATCGAGGGTTTCGAGCATTTTCTTGGAATTGGAGAAGCTGGGCGGATCAAGCACGATGAGGCCGAACAGCCGTCTTTCCCGGACAGCCCTTTCCAGATAGGCGAAAACATCTTCTCTCACCAGTTCATGGTCTGGCCCGCTGAAACCGTTGAGTGCCAGATTGCGGCCGGTCCAGGCTTGGTAGGTATTTGAGAGATCGACGCTGGTGGTTGCGATTGCGCCGCCAGCAGCGGCATAGACTGAGAAGCTGCCCGTGTAAGCAAACAGGTTGAGCATACGCTTTCCCACAGCCCGTTCGCGCACCATGGCGCGGGTGTTGCGATGATCCAGAAACAGACCGGTATCGAGATAACTGTGGAGGCCAACTTCGAACTGCAGTCCGTCCTCGTCAACCGTTATTGGGCGGCTTGTCTCGCCGGTTTTCTCATATTGAGCCAGACCCCGCTGTCTTTGGTGGGTCTTGAACGCCAGTGCTTCGGCTGAAATCTCCAGTACCCGGCAGATGGCATCGCCGATCTGTTGCTCCGCCTGTTCATTGAGGGGTTCGAGACCCTTGCGGGCAAAGATTTGAGCGTGCGCTTGCCCAGCATACCAATCTACCGCAAGGGGAAACTCTGGAATGTCCCTGTCGTAGAGACGATAGCAGGAGACGCCGCGGCGCCGTGCCCACTTGCTCCAGTGCCGCTGGTTCTTACGCAGCCTGTTGGTAAAAGCGGTCAGTTCCATTTGTGGCTTATGTTTCGCCTCGGCGCGGCAAGCGCCAAGCGGCCAATGCCAGGGCAAACCAACCAGCGAGGAATGCCATCCCACCGAAGGGTGTGACCATGCCGAGTCCCCGCTGGCCGGTCAGCGTGAGCAGGTAAAGGCTGCCCGAGAAGAGCAGAATGCCGATCAGAAACAGCCAGCCGGCGAATAGCAGTGGCCGGCTGGGATGGTGCAGGGCAAGCAGGCCGCTGCCCAGCAAGGCAAGGGTGTGCAGCCCTTGGTAGTCGACCGCCTTTTGCCACCAGATGAGATGGCTGGCCGGTACGCGTGTCTCAAGGGCGTGAGCGCCAAAGGCGCCAAGCGCCACCACCAGCAGGCCGCTGACAGCGGCGATGATCAGGAAGGTTCTGGACATCAGCGGTTATCCGTTTCGAGTTGTTTCAGCTCTTCGAGTATGCCCATCACCATCGCTTCGGTATTGCTGTCCATCTGTTTACAGAGCCTGTCCGGATCCCGTTCACCATTGATCATGGGGCGGATGACAGCAGCCAGTTTGCCCATCGGGCCGCCGACCTTGCTCATCTGATCTGCCATGTCGGCAGATAATCTGCAGGGCCTGTGCGTTGCCGCTTCCTGCTGCATGGATCATGGAGGCCAGTCCCGGCGCAGCCATTGCAGGATCGGGCTTGGCATTGGGGTCGGGCAGGGTGGAGGGGTCCTGCAGGCCCCGCAGGATCGACTCTGCGATGACACGATCCTCTTCATCCAGGCTGTTCAGAACTTCAAGATCCCGGCGTCCTTTGTGGATGATCTGACGAATCGCAGCCACCAGGCTGCTCCAGCCGCTATCGGATGCGAGTTTCAGCAGATTCTCGAATTCATCCTGCCGGTCGGCCTGTGGGCCGATGGTGACGACTTGGTTGATAAAGACTGCGTGAACAGCAAGTATCTGGGCCTCTCTATCCATCACTTCTCCTCGTTGCGTAGCATTTTTATTGAGTCGGCTGCAATTTCACGGACATCGGGATTTGCGTCTTTCGACAGTTCCTGCAGTATGGCAGAGGCCGCCTGCAGGTGTGTCAATCCCAGGAAATGGGCGGCATCGGCACGGATGTTGGGGTGCTCTGAATGGGCCAGATCGGTCAAATCCGGCAGTGCTTGTTTTATCGGTGCACTGCCTTCCAGCTCCTCCAGCACCACGCCGATGCCGATCCGTGCTGTCATCGGCGTATCGCTGGATGCCAGCAGCGTGATGAGCTGTGGCAGGGTTTCTGGTCTCTTTTCTAACGACGAGGTCACCTGATGAGGTTGTTGGGTCTCCAGCAGGTGGCTGTAGTAAGCGGTGAACCCTTGGTCGCTTGTAGCCAGCTCAACCCAGCGGGCGAGTTCAGCGGGTGATAGGGAACCCGCCAGCTCGAATGACCCGATGCGGGTCCAGGGAACGCTGCGGGTGCCCACTGCCTGCGCAGCCTCCGGATGCTCCACGATGTTGATCACTTCGAGGCGGCCTATGCTGCCTTGCTTCAATAGCTGACTCAAGCCCTCCAGTACAGCGGGGCAGTGGGCACAACCGGTTGCCAGCAAGAGTAGGGCGTCAGGGGCTTGTCTCTCGCTGATCGCCATGGAAGGCTGAAAGCCGAGGCGATTAGTCCCCGATAGGCGTAGGCGCGGTTGTATGGCCGTAATTGTGACTGTT
>JAHXHT010000308.1 GCA_025656435.1 Candidatus Thiodiazotropha sp. (ex Gloverina cf. vestifex)
AATGCACTGTTTTTCTTCGCTCATGGCAGTTTTGAAGCAAGCGAGAGGAAACGTTCGCTGACAAACGATTCGTTCAGAGCTTCCCTAGCGAGAAGCATGGCTTCTCAAGAAACGACTTGATCTACAAAAGCCTGTGTTGTCGTACAAAAAGGCAACTGCATAAATGGCTCCGCTGAAGGACCACAAACCCGTGTCGACCCTGAATAGCAGAAAAAATAAATACCAGAGTCAGTTTCAGCCCTTACTCAACAGATGTAAGGACACTGCCATTGTCTATATCAATGCCCTGCTGACAGAACTCTTTAATAATGCCGATAAAGCGCTCACTGATTTCGCACAGAAAGCGGATACCAATGAGATGCAAAACCGCTTCTTCGAAGCCATGGCCATGATCCGAAATCGCCATGGGCTGGTGGAGCATGAATTCAGGGAACTGGTCAGCGAAGGCTTTGATCAATTCTGGAAAGATGAGCGTGAGTACAATCCCTTTGCCGATCCTGAGGAAGATTCGGAACTGGAACTGATCGACCATGAATCGATGGACATCAGCACGGCACTGGAAAGCATGATCAGTAAAACCGTCGGTAACCATCGTTCACAGTTGTATGCACTGGGACAGCGGCTCAGCGTGGTCCAAGGTGGACAGAGCATCAAGCACAAGCAGATTCCGGCAGGACCGCACCATCTCACCACCGCTTTTAACGAGGCCATAGATGCCTTAGGTCTCGAGACCCGGATCAAGCTCATCGTGCTGGCCCTGTTCGATAAATATGTCCTGAAACAGCTCGGTTCTATCTACGAAGACTTCAATAACAGCCTGAAAGAGGCCGGTGTACTGCCTCACCTGCGGCCGACCATCCAAAAATCTCCCGATACCGGAAAAAACGAGTCAGATAGACTGGACGATGATACTGAGCCGGTACAGGAGCAGACCCAAGAAGAGTTGGGTGAGGAACTGTTCACCAACATCCTTGATATGATGGCCCACCAGCGGCAGAGCTCTCCGGAGAAGACACGGGCAAGAGCAGCAGCGGCAGCAGCGGCTGGCCGCCAACCGGGTTCCGCACCACCGGCCACACCGGCCAATCTGGTCGATGCACTGAATGATATTCAGCCTCCCAAGCGCGCCGACTATATCCCGGATGCCAATGCACCGGGTGCGATCATTCCCAACATCGAGATCGACGAGCAATTCCTGGTCAGGGTCAAACATACCCTTGCCGAGGAAAGACACAAACTGTACGACGAGGTCGGTGCCGACCGTCTGGACTCCGCCGATGAGGATACGATTGACCTGGTCGGCATGCTGTTCGAGTACATGCTGAATGATCCAGTCCTTCCCGCGGTCGCGAAGGCACTGATCAGTCATCTGCACACCCCCTATCTCAAAGTGGCGATCATCGACAGAAAGCTGCTGACCGACAGCAACCACAACGCAAGACAGCTGCTGGACTCGCTGGTGGAGGCGGGAAGTCATTGGATTGATGAGCGAAACCTCAAGCGCGGTATCTATCCGGATATGCAGAATGTGATCGACAGAGTACTCAAGGAGTTCTCCGATAATGTCGACCTCTTCAGCAACCTGTTGGCTACGTTCAAAAAGCGTATGGATGAGTTCCGGCGCAAGACGGATATCCTTGAAAAACGTGCACAGGACTCACTCAAAGGACGGGAAAAACTCAACATAGCCCGTCAGCGTGCATCGCAAGAGATGAAGGCTCGCTCTTTCAGCGCCCACCTGCCGAAGCCTGTAAAGGAGTTTCTGGAGCAGACCTGGGTCGACAAACTTATCTTCGTTCTGCTTCGTCATCCCGATGGGGAGATGAGCGACGACTGGAAAGAAGCCCTTCGCATCTCCGATGAGATTGCCTGGGCCTTTGAGCCGAAGAGTGAAAGCGAAACCAAAGATATGGAAGCCGCACTGCCGGATCTACGCAAATCCATAGAAGACGGCCTCGCCTCTTTAGGTGGATTTCATCAGGAGAAAAGCAAGGCACTGTTTGAACTTCTCACGCCAGAGCAGATAGCCGAGGCCGCTGCAGATGTCTCCACGAGCACAGCTCCAGAAGTGAAGCCCACATCGGAAGCTGCGCCACAACCGGAGCCATCAGCTGCCAGCGAGGAAAAACCGAAACTAGAGGCAGTCCCCAAAACTCCATCTGCGGAAGAGATGCCCTCAGCAACGGAGGAAGAGGAAGAGATTCCGGAGCAGGAAGAGGCCATGATGGAGAAGTTGCGAAAGATCCAATTTGGCACATGGTTCGAGGTTGTAGATGCCCGTGGCGGGGAGCCTCGAAAAGTGAAGCTCTCCTGGCTTAGTCCATTGACGGCATCTTGTATGTTTGTCGACAGAGCTGGCGTGCAGACGGCCATCAAACCACTCAGAACGCTGGCTCAGGAGATTCTGTCTGGCGAATCGAAGATTCTCGAAGACAGCAGTGATCCATTTGTTGAGAGAACGCTGCACGCTATCCGTCGCATGCTACAACGTTCTTTGAAAACAACTGAAGATATCGCCAGCGATATTGTGAATGAGGACAACGAAGGAACGAAAGCCAAATAGTGGCAAGGCTTAGCATTAATGAAAGAACAAAGAAAATCCCCTCGTAAGATTGCCAATGAGATTCTAGAGGTCACCGACCAGATAACCGGCATGCAGATTGGCCGGGTTGTCAATGTTAGTGCTGATGGTTTGGTAATCCCCCCAAAAAATAACGGGGTTCAAAAGTAGAATTTTCCATTTATTATTACGAAAATGAGAATCTACAATGAAGAAGTCCCG
>JAHXHT010000309.1 GCA_025656435.1 Candidatus Thiodiazotropha sp. (ex Gloverina cf. vestifex)
AACAGTCACAATTACGGCCATACAACCGCGCCTACGCCTATCGGGGACTAATCGCCTCGGCTTTCAGCCTTCCATGGCGATCAGCGAGTGTATTTGGCTTTAAGACGCCTTCTCCGTGTGAAAAAAAGTGGGGACGGCCAGCCTTCTCTGGCTGAGTGTAACCGATATTGGGTGACGTTGAATCCAGGGTTTTGTTGGGTCTCACGTGGCGGCGTAGGTTAGGCTGATGAAGGAGGCCCAACAATCCCAAACTAAAAATAACGATCGGAAAGCATCCAACCATTGCATTGTATAAGCGTATCGATACTAAAAACCTGGTGAGAACCACCAGGCCAAGCCCCCCGTTTTTTGTCATACTTCAGCCTGAACAACACCCAGGTGTAGGCAAGATGTGTGGAATTTGCGGTGAATTACGTTTCGACAGCCGATCGGCGGATCTAAGCGCCATCAACAAAATGACCGAGCGCCTCTGGCGACGCGGTCCCGACCATGGGGGCAGCTACAGCGACGGCGCTCTGGGACTCGGCCATCGGCGGCTCTCCATCATTGATCTATCGGAACACGCCAACCAGCCCATGGTGGATCAGAAGCTCAACCTGGCGCTGGTCTTTAACGGTACCATCTATAATTACAAGGAGCTGCGGGCCGAACTGAGTGGGCTTGGCTACGCGTTCTTCTCCCACGGTGACACAGAGGTGATCCTCAAGGCCTACCACGCCTGGGGGGAAGATTGTGTCGATCGTCTGCACGGCATGTTCGCTTTCGCCATTTGGCACTGCGAGCGTAAATTCCTCTTTCTCGCCCGTGACCGTTTCGGTATCAAACCGCTCTACTACAGCCAGGACAGTGCACGATTGCGTTTCGCCTCCAATACACAAGCGCTACTGGCAGCCGGCGGGGTGGATACCGGCATTGATCCGGTCGCCCTGCATCACCAGTTCACCCTGCACGGCGTGGTGCCGGCCCCCCATACGGTGTTCCAGGGTATCCGCAAACTGCCCCCGGCCCACTGCCTCTCCATCGATGAGCGGGGAACCCAGCGCCTGCGCCGTTATTGGCACTATCCTGCCACCCTGCCAGCCATGGCGAAGTCTGAAGATGATTGGCTTGACGCTATCCATACCGCACTGCGCGAAGCTGTACGCAAGCGCAATGAGATTGCCGACGTGCCGGTAGGTGTACTGCTCTCCGGCGGGCTCGACTCCAGTCTGTTGGTGGCACTATTGGCAGAAGCAGGCATATCGGATCTGCATACCTTCTCGGTGGGGTTCGAAGACCAGCCGGAGGAGAAGGGGAATGAGTTTGAATACTCCGATCCCGTGGCGGAGATGTACGACACCAAGCATCACAAGTTCCTCGTTCCCAACGGAGAAGTGCTGAAGCGCCTGCCGGAAGCGGTGGACCAGATGGCAGAGCCCATGTTCGGTCAGGACGCGGTTGCCTTCTTTCTGCTTGGCGAGCAGGTATCGAAGCAGATCAAGGTAGTGCAGTCCGGCCAGGGTGCCGATGAGGTCTTCGGTGGCTACTTCTGGTATCCGCGCATCATGGAGGAGACTGAGGGCGAGCCGGTGGACCGCTTCGCCCGGCACTACTTCGATCGGGATCACGACGAATATCTGCGTATGGTGGCATCGGCCTATGGGGGGGGAGATTACACCCGCGAGCTGATCGCAGAACACCTGCGGGAGCCGGCGTCTGACAGCCTGATCGACAGCGTCATGCGCATGGATCAGTCCATGCTCATCGTCGACGATCCGGTCAAGCGGGTGGACAACATGACCATGGCATGGGGTCTTGAGGCCAGAGTACCGTTCCTTGATCATCACCTGGTGGAACTGGCCGCCCGCTGTCCGCCGGAACTGAAACTTCGCGAAGGGGGTAAGTACCCGCTCAAGGCGATGGCAAGAGGGATACTACCCGATTCAGTGATCGATCGGCCAAAAGGCTACTTTCCGATGCCTGCACTGAAGTATGTGCGTGGTGAGTTCCTCGAATTCATGCGCGACATCCTCGACACCCGGGCCGCCCGCGAACGAGGTATCTTCAGCCAGGAGTATATCGACATGCTGATGGCGGCACCGGAGATGCATCATACCCGTATCCGTGGCAGCAAGCTGTGGCATATCGCGGTGTTTGAGTTTTGGTTGCAGCGGCAGTTGGAGGCGAGTCACTCCGCAAACTAACGCAAATATGATTGGAGGGTTTGGAAAGAGTGATTTAATCGGCTGCAGAACTAAGAGTGGTTTGTACTACCTGTCCCTGAATAATACGATCCAACGATATCCGTCAGAGGGTTTTATTTGCAACCAGCCATTACAGCGAACGTTTGTCGTTGATATCGCTTCTGCACCGTTCAACGTTATAGTCTGCAGCCTTGAATAGCGTGTAGATTTCCTCTTCAGAACGAAATGTGTAAACATTTTCAGGGATGGATCTTTTGGCACTATTGTCGTATCTGAATCCTGTAACGAGTCGGCCTCCTGGTTTATTCACTCGATGTAATTCTTCCATCGACTAACCTGAAAATGCAAACCCAGTCGCTTTATCACTAAATGTGTTTAGTAAAGCGAGATATCTATCGTTGAATTCCGATCTCAAAAGGATGAGCCTGTTTGTGAAAGAATAAAAAACAGGACAGATGTAATGGCTGATCAATCAAGCAAAGTCGATGTTACGCAGACAATCGCTGATCGCCATGGAAGGCTGAAAGCCGAGGCGATTAGTCCCCGATAGGCGTAGGCGCGGTTGTATGGCCGTAATTGTGACTG
>JAHXHT010000310.1 GCA_025656435.1 Candidatus Thiodiazotropha sp. (ex Gloverina cf. vestifex)
AATGCGCTGTTTTTCTTCGCTCATGGCAGTTTTGAAGCAAGCGAGAGGAAACGTTCGCTGACAAACGATTCGTTCAGAGCTTCCTTAGGGTTGCATGCTTATGGTTCTCATGTTGCCCAGACAATAGGGTAATTCTGAGCAGATACTAGTGAGAACTAGCTTAGAAGTATATGAAACTAGATTGTAATGCGCTATCACGATCTAAGCAGGTGTTCTGGCAAATTAGATATTTGTCACTCTCTTTACGCGATCAGACTATACAACGTATGGGATAAGAGCCAAGCGCTTTACGTGCAACCATTGTAGGGCTTTTAGGCCAACAGGCTAGGGTGTCTATTAATCGATCTTCTATGCTTGGATGATCAAGCTGTCTACGGAAAATGAGCCTGGGAACTACAGTACCATGGTACGTTTTGGTATCGTTGAATTGTGCAGTAAAACAAAGCCACTACAACAGGTGCGGTTGATTACCCTTTGGGATTTTTCGGCTGGGTTCGCTTCACTGCCCCTTTTTGATCTAGAATGGCGCGGGTCTTACAAGCCAACAAACCTGCTTCATGAATAAAGAAAAACGCCGGGCGATTTTCCAACGCCTGCAGGCAGCCGATCCCAATCCCACCACTGAACTCAACTACAAGACACCCTTTGAACTGCTGGTGGCGGTGGTGCTCTCTGCCCAATCGACAGATAAGGGCGTCAACAAGGCGACCGATCTACTGTTTCCCGTGGCAAACACACCGGAAGCGATTCTTGAGCTGGGTGTCGCCGGATTGAAGGCCTATATCAAGACTATCGGCCTGTTCAATAACAAAGCGAAGAACATCATCGAGACCTGCCGCATTCTGTTTGAACAACATGGCAGCGAAGTGCCGGAGGACCGGGAGGCCCTTGAGTCACTGCCCGGTGTCGGACGCAAGACTGCCAATGTAGTGTTGAACACCGCTTTTGGTCATCCCACCATGGCGGTGGATACACATATCTTCCGGGTTTCCAACCGGACCCGGCTGGCACCCGGCAAGACACCGCTGGAGGTGGAGAAGCGATTGTTGCGCTTCATCCCTTCGGAATATCTTCAGGATGCCCATCACTGGTTGATTCTGCATGGTCGCTATACCTGTATCGCCCGCAAGCCCAGATGTGGCAGTTGTGTGATTGAGGATCTCTGCGAATACAAGGAGAAGACGGAATAGAGCACTGTTCACGATGTTTGCTATCTTGGGAAGCGCTGAACAAGCCGTAGGTTGGGCCGACAAAGGAGGCCCAACATCACCATTGGTACTATCAAACGAGTTCTTGTGCGGGGAGAGGGGTTGTTGGGCCTCCTTTGTCGGCCCAACCTACGAGTTGAATTCACCACGAATATGATAGACAACTAAAAAGTTGTGGCCTTTTTTATCCCCCTCGCACTAGCCCTCCTCCAGAGGGAGAGGGGATTGAAAAAGTAAATCTACTTTTGTTCCCAGGTGAATTGCAGGCCCTAACACGCTCATCACAATCCCTTTGCCGGAGTCAGAAAGGCTACAATGTCATCGTGATGGAGAGAATAAACGACCGCTATCGGAGGAATATGGAGATGAAAACAATAATCTCGCTGTTGTCAGTATTTATCCTGTTTGCCGCCACCACGGCTGCGCAGGCGGATGGAGGACTGATCAATCTACCCAGTCAATTCAATGTGCAAAAAACGGCCGACCGCTTTGTTGCTGCAGCGGAAAAGGCCGGGCTCAAGATCTTTGCCCGCATCGATCATGCTGCCGGCGCCGCCAAGGTGGAGAAATCACTGCGGCCAACCCAGTTGATCATCTTCGGCAGCCCTAAGGTGGGAACCGCACTGATGACCAGCGATCAGCGTGCCGGCATCGACCTGCCGCTCAAGGCGCTGGCCTGGCAGGATGCGGAGGGTAAAGTCTGGCTCAGCTATAACAGCCCCGACTACCTATTTAGCCGTTTCGGTATCGAAGATCGGGCGCCAGTAAAGAAGAAGATTACCGGTGCGCTGGCTAAGTTTGCCAAGGCCGCTACCCAGCCCTGAGGATGTAATAAGTCATGTTTGGTGGTGAACGAGATCGGATGCGTCAGGTTTTTTTTGAGGCCTGGCGCAAAGCCCAGGCCGGGGAAGCGATGGAACCGCTGGAGCAGATGGTTTCCAGCGTGGTGAAAATCCACCCGGAATACCATCGGCTGCTGGATGATACAGATAAGGGACTAGCCAAAGAGTTCTTGCCGGAAGATGGCGAGACCAACCCCTTTCTGCACATGGCGATGCACATCAGTCTGCTGGAGCAGATCTCGACCGATCGTCCACCGGGGATCAGCGAATTCAACAGGCGACTCAGTCAGCGCTTGGGTGATGCCCATGAGGCGGAGCATCAACTGATGGAGTGTCTGGGTCGAATGTTGTGGGAGGCCCAGTCTGAAAACCGCATGCCGGACGAAGCGGCCTATCTCGACTGTGTCCGGCGACTGGTCAACTGATGCCCAAGGTCGACGCCACCAATTGCACGCTCTGTCGGGTCATGCGGGGGCTCGCCTTTGGCGGCATCGGCGCGGCTATCGGTGGTTATGGTTCGATGCTGTTTGGGGCTGATAAGAGTGATGCGGTTTACTATGCCTTGTTTGGCGCTATTGCGTTGACCGCGATCGTGCAGCGTAAACGCGATAAAAAAGACTCTTGAGCGATCGCTGATCGCCATGGAAGGCTGAAAGCCGAGGCGATTAGTCCCCGATAGGCGTAGGCGCGGTTGTATGGCCGTAATTGTGACTGTTA
>JAHXHT010000311.1 GCA_025656435.1 Candidatus Thiodiazotropha sp. (ex Gloverina cf. vestifex)
TTTGCTTCATGGGGTCTATATAATGATTGGCCTAGAATGTGCACCATTATCCCTCAATCGATGGATTCGTTCAGAGCTTCCTTAGCAGATCCTAGGTTGTCTGATATCAGCAGGCCATTACTTGGGTGTGAATTCGAACTTCTGTCCGCCGATAGTGGCCTCGTACATCAGGCCGCCTTTTGCAACGGTAAATACGGCCATACCCTTATGGTAGTTGCCCACAGTATTCGCGTCGTGCTTGCCACCGCTGGCGCCGGCGGAACTACCCGTAGTGGTTGCAGCTGCTGATGCGCCTGCGGTAATCGCAACGGCTGTCGCCTGCGCGCCGAACTCAAAGTTTCCGCCGGTGAACTCCTCATAGGCTCTTTTGTCCTGAAAGAAGATAACCTGGCTGTAAGCCTGACCGCCAAGCTGAAATCCCAATGTCACCTGTGTCACGCTGGTGTTACCGGTCTGTTGTCCACCGACAAAAACCTGGCCTTTGCCATAGGCGCCACCCAAACCGATACCTGCTTTGCCGATGGTGGGAAACAGGGCATAGCCATAGGCGGTGTCGAAGAACCGGCCACTCTCACCGGCACCTTTGAATATCTTGATCGTGTCCTGATAGTCATCGGCCATAACAGTGGCGAAAGGGATGGCGATAAGCAGAAAAAAAATGGCCATTCGGGCTTGCTGTCTCATGGAATGCTCCTGTTTCAGCTTGTTTGGTTTGGGAGAGGCATCATTGGGTTGACGAGAGAATAGGCGCGCGCTCCCCAGTCACAGCTGGCGGTTTATATAATGCAATAACGACCCAATCCGGTGTCATTGAGAAATGACACCACTTCCGACAGCGATAAGCGATTGTGGTTCCTGGTGGGGCAGTGAGGAACGTGTGGTATGTGACGGACCTAACGGGACTTCAATCGATCAGCCAAATACTGACTGAGAAAGTGAAGAGAAGGACTGGGTCCCGGCGGTAATTATATGTAGAGGACTGAGCCATCCATGGCGTCGAGGCGGGTGGTGAGTTTCGCTATCCCTAGTCGTTGGTGCAAGCGTTCAATGCGGTTAGAGAGATGAGTGCTACTTATTGTGAAAGTACCTGCAGGAGTTTCTGCAGTGCCTGACCGCGATGGCTCAGACTGTTCTTCACTTCTGCCGACAGCTCTGCGGAACTACATTTGTGAGTGGGGACGTAGAAGATTGGATCATAGCCAAAGCCGTTGTCTCCGCTTGGTTCGCTAAGGATACGGCCTTCCCAGGTGCCCTGACAGATCAGTGGGGTCGGGTCTTCCGCATGGCGCATGTAGACCATGAGGCACTGGAAGCGGGCGGTACGTTTCTCCTCGGGGACATCCTTCATGAGTTCCAGCAGCTTCTCCAGGTTCTCCTGGTCCGTCGCGCCGGCTTTTGCGAAACGGGCAGAGTAGATGCCGGGTGCGCCGTTGAGTGCGTCCACTTCGATGCCGGAGTCATCGGCGATCGCTGGCAGGCCGCTGAGACTGGATGCGTGACGTGCCTTTTTGATGGCGTTCTCCACGAAACTCAAACCGTCTTCCACCGCATCGGGAATATTGAACGCCTTCTGTGGGACAACCTCAATCTCCTCGGTCGCCAACAGTTGGTTAATCTCGCGGACCTTTCCCGCATTGTTGCTTGCGAGGACGATCTTCTCGCCGGTGTGGTGTCCTGTCATTGAATCCTCTGCCTTCTTTCTGAATGTTATTACTACTAACCCTGCAACGTGTCACGCTGTATCTGCACGATACTGTCGATACCCTGATGCGCCAGATCGAGCATGGCATTCAACTCATCGCGGGAGTAGGCTGCGCCCTCGGCAGTACCCTGTACCTCGATAAAACCGCCCTTATCGTTCATGACCACGTTCATATCGGTCTCCGCGTTGGAGTCCTCCGCGTAATCAAGATCGAGTACCGGGGTACCGTTGAAGACGCCGACGGAGACCGAGGCGACCATGCCGAGCATGGGATCCTTATCCAGCAGTCCCAGCTCACGGGTGTGATTGATCGCATCGGCCAGGGCGACACAGGCACCGGAGATAGCGGCGGTGCGGGTGCCCCCGTCGGCCTGGATCACATCGCAGTCAAGGGTGATAGTGCGCTCCCCCAGTGCCTTGAGATCGATGGCGGCCCTCAGGGAGCGGCCGATCAGACGTTGGATCTCCAGGGTGCGGCCGCCCTGTTTGCCCCGTGCGGCTTCGCGGCCCATGCGGTCCGTGGTGGAGCGGGGCAGCATGCCGTACTCCGCCGTGACCCAACCCTGACCGGCTCCCTTGAGAAAACGGGGCACCTGCTCCTGTACGGAGGCGGTGCAGATCACCTGGGTGTCGCCGAAGCTGACCAACACCGAGCCCTCGGCATGCTTGGTGTAACGGCGGGTGATTTCGATGGGGCGTAGTTCGTCGGGCCGGCGTCCGGATGGTCTCATGGGTCAACTCCTGGGTCGTTTGTGATTATCGGGCCTGCTTCCTGCAAACCTTGATGGTTTCATGGGGGCGGTATTATGGGTGAATGTTGCTTTAATGTCAGCCGTTGGGCGGGTCTGGCGCCTGACATGGCATAGCCAGTGTTCTCCAGTGAAGCGGAATGGCGACAATACGCATTGGCTGCGTAAAGATTTCCTCAATAGATCGGCAAGCCTAAGGAAGCTCTGAACGAATCCATCGATTGAGGGATAATGGTGCACATTCTAGGCCAATCATTATATAGACCCCATGAAGCAAACAAC
>JAHXHT010000312.1 GCA_025656435.1 Candidatus Thiodiazotropha sp. (ex Gloverina cf. vestifex)
TCCCTAACAGTCACAATTACGGCCATACAACCGCGCCTACGCCTATCGGGGACTAATCGCCTCGGCTTTCAGCCTTCCATGGCGATCAGCGCTCGCATCGTCTCATAACCTGCCTGGTGGCGGCTTTCCAAACGGCCGAATGGATCATTCAATTTCATAAGAAACCCTCTCTGGGAAGCCGCTTAGGCACATCTTTACTGTGGCAAACGGTGAAAAACCTTTGCTCCGACTCTCTGTCAAATAGAACAGCAGTATCAGCCATACGGCATCAAAGCACAGTGACAACTCATCGACGTAGGAGGTGACCCATGTACGGTAGTGAAAATGCAATTATCGGCGCCATCGGCATCCTGGTTCTCGGTATTGTTGTAGCGATGATGGTCAGTTAAAAACGAAGGCCTGTTAACGCTAATCTGAAGAGCGGGTCTCAGGATCTTGCCTTATTCGTGCTAACAGGCCCTAACAACCGATATCGGTCTCCGCATCGAATCCCGGATTGATCGCCTCATAGAGTGATGAGTAATCTTCATCACCGTAACCTGCCGCCTGACCGTTTTCGAACACGGTAAGCATGGCATCCACAATACCTGCGTTGATACCTGACTCCTCTGCGACTCGCTTGAACAGACCAGTATCTTTGATCAGATGTTTCAGTGGAAAATTAGGGTTGCTGTAGTCATGGTCTAAAAACTTGTTCAGCTTTTTGTCGAAGGTGGGTGCATAGAGCGCACTTTCACGCAGCAGTGTCATGAATTGCTCCACATCCACACCCTCGGCCCGCACAAGACCGAGGCTCTGCGAAAACCCGGCAGTGAGAGAGGCGATCAGTTGATTCATTGCCAGCTTCATGGCCGCCCCCTGACCGACGGCGCCAATATGCTCTACTTCTTTACCCAGGCATCGCAGCATCAACAGGCAGTGTTGATAAACAGGGTCAGGGCCCGCTGCCATCACAATCAACTGACCCAAACGAGCTTCGGGAATACTGCCAAGCACTGGGGCTTCGAGATATTCTCCACCAGCCTCAGTCACTCTGACTGCAATGCAGCGGCTCTCATTGGGCGCAATGGTACCCATCTGCAGCACTGTCTTTCCGCTCAGTAATGCAGATGTTTCTGCAGAAAAAAGCACCGCTTCGATGGCCTCGGCGTCGCTCAGAGTCAGTATGATCACCTCGCCTGACTCAATAGCCGTATTGAGATCTGTCTCCACATTAAGGCCTGCATCGACAGCCTGCTTGAGGGGATCAGGAGAGCGATTCCAAACCACCAGGTCGTGCCCGCATTGCACCAGCCGCAGTGCGATTGGCTGTCCCATCAGTCCGAGACCCAGGAGTGAGATTTTCATGGCAGGGTTCTCCCTGGCTAACACCTACAAGAGAGGCATCGGTTACATATGGCGCGCTTCACTTTGCGCGATAAGAATTCATTAAATGCGCCGGTAAACTCAAGACACAAGTCTTTACCCGATCAACTCCCAACATGATAGGGACGACTGAGCTCATGCACGGCTTCGACGAAAACCCCGGCGTGCTCCGGATCGATCTCAGGATGAATACCATGACCCAGATTGAAAACATGGCCGTTGCCATGACCAAAGCTGGCCAGGACCTTCCCCACCTCTTCACGAATGTGTGCAGGCGAGGCGTAGAGGGCGCAGGGATCAAGATTGCCCTGCAACGCCACCCTATCGCCGACCCGTGCACGGGCATTGGCCAGGCTCAGGGTCCAGTCGATACCGAGGGCATCGCAGTTGGTATCGGCCATCTTTTCCAGCCAAAGCCCACCACCCTTGGTGAAGAGAATTACCGGCACCTTGCGTCCCTCCGCTTCACGGGTCAGGCCATTGACGATCTGTTGCATGTAAGCAAGCGAGAAGGCCTCATAATGCTGGGGCGTCAGCGCACCACCCCAGGTATCGAAGATCATCACCGCCTGGGCGCCCGCTGCAATCTGGGCGTTCAAATAGGCTGTGACAGATTCACTCACTCGCTGCAGAAGACGATGCATCAGTTCCGGGCGATCGAACATCATGCCCTTTACCTTGGAAAAGTTTTTCGTGCCGCCACCCTCAACCATGTAGGTTGCCAGGGTCCAGGGGCTGCCACTGAAACCGATCAGGGGGACACGGCCATCGAGTTCACGGCGGATGGTGCGAACGGCATCCATCACATAGCCGAGGTCATCCTCCATATCGGGGATTCCCAGGGCATCGACGGCAGCCTCGTCCTGTACCGGCCGCTCGAAGTGAGGCCCTTCACCTTCTGTAAAATAGAGTCCCAGCCCCATGGCATCTGGCACCGTGAGAATATCGGAGAAGAGAATCGCCGCATCCAGAGAATAGCGGTCCAGTGGCTGCAGGGTCACTTCGCAGGCCAGATCCGGATTCTGGCAAAGCGACATAAAGTTACCCGCCTTTGCTCGTGTGGCGCGGTATTCTGGCAGGTAGCGGCCTGCCTGGCGCATCATCCAGACCGGTGTGACATCCACAGGTTCTCGTAGCAGCGCTCTTAACAGTCGGTCGTTTTTCAGGGTAGTCACGGCTCAGTCGATCCTCAGTGCTCGTCTCTCAATTTCATGAATGGGGAATTGTACACACAAACGTATCATGCTTCTCTTTACGCTTCGATCCAACGGGTTGTCTAGGGAAGCTCTGAACGAATCGTTTGTCAGCGAACGTTTCCTCTCGCTTGCTTCAAAACTGCCATGAGCGAAGAAAAACAGTGCAT
>JAHXHT010000313.1 GCA_025656435.1 Candidatus Thiodiazotropha sp. (ex Gloverina cf. vestifex)
AATGCACTGTTTTTCTTCGCTCATGGCAGTTTTGAAGCAAGCGAGAGGAAACGTTCGCTGACAAACGATTCGTTCAGAGCTTCCCTAGCGAATATCCTCAAGAGCCTGGGTACGAATGAAGACCTGTGGAACGATCAAAGCATAGCCCTGCTGCTGCCAGTGAACCAGCTCAGTGAATGCGGAAGGAACAATCTCGATAAAAGGCTGGAAGTCATCCACGACGTATCCAAAATCGCGTGCCGCCAACCCGCAGACCTTAAACTCAACACCCAGGGTATGGTAGTAACGCATCCGTTCAACCTGATCCCGGTACTTTTCATAGTTCTTCTTCGCCAGCGTGACGATCTCTGTCCCGTGAATAACGACCTTAATATCCATAAACTCCGGTGCCATGTCATAGGGTGATTCTGTCAGTGGATTCATTAACGCCCTGATCCAATAAAGTGCTGAATCGAGTTTTGCGGGATCATCCAAATAGAAGTCGTAGACGACCTTGGGTGCCTGATAGTCAGGCAGTACCTCTTTAGCGCGCTCTGCCACGACACTATTGCTGAGCATAAAAAGCAGGACCAGGGGTATTGTTATCTTCATGATTCACTCCTCCTGCTGTCAGTATTGGTGAATACTGATTATTCAAAACCCTTTGAAAACTAGGTCAAATTTCAATTTCTTAAGGAAATCCAACCAGAGTGGGGATTTCACTCTTGATTGCTGGACTTTTCTGACTATAGTTACAAATCATGGCCAACTTATTGGCATATAAATTATTTTGATAGCTTATCGTTTTCTGAGATATACCCAGCGTGAGGAGAGGCAAATGACACAGACACGATTCCACAATCCTGAAACCGGCCGGGGAAATATCCCCCTGCACTTCGATGAAGACGGCTTTCTCATCAATACTGATGCCTGGAGCCGTGAGACTGCCAGACTACTGGCTGAGATGGATGGCTTAGGTAAACTTGGTCCCGACCAATGGTCAGTGATTATGTATCTGAGAGAGAAACATCTCGAATCCGGTGGACTGCCGGTGATGTCACGCATCTGCCGCATCATGCATTTGGGTGAACACGGTGTGCAGCGGCTCTTCGGCGGATGCCGCGAAGCCTGGCGAATTGCCGGACTGCCAAACCCGGGGGAAGAGGCTAAAAACTATATGTAATGAACCTGCCCCCTATCCTCCAGGGGCTTTTCACACTATCATTTCCGGCCCATGAGCAAGCAAAAAACACGCTGTACATGGGCCGGTAGTGATCCACTCTATCAGTCGTACCATGATACAGAATGGAGCGTACCTTGTTTCGATGATCAGCGGCTGTTCGAATTTTTAATCCTTGAGGGTGCCCAGGCGGGACTTGCATGGATCACTATCCTGCGAAAGAGAGCCAACTATCTGAAAAACTTTGACGACTTTGATCCGCGCAAGGTTGCCCGTTATTCACAGAAGCGTATCGAGAAACTCCTGCAAGACCCCGGTATTGTTCGCAACCGCCTGAAGGTGGAATCCACTGTTACCAACGCTAAGGCCTATCTGCTAATGCAGGAAAAGCATGGGAGTTTCAGTGACTACCTCTGGAATTATGTGGATGGTGAGCCGATCATCAACCACTGGCGGGCGATCAATCAGGTACCGGCAAGCACACCACTATCGGACCAGCTCTCGAAAGACCTGAAAAAGGCCGGTTTCAGATTTGTCGGGGCCACAATCTGCTATGCCTATATGCAAGCCGTTGGCATGGTGAATGATCATACAACCGACTGCTTTCGGCATAGCGAGGTCAAGCAACTTCACCATGGATAGTAATCAACTGGAGCAGTTGGTGCTTGATAAAACACGAACGCTCATTGCATCCGCTGAAAATCATTTTAATATTCGCTTAAATCCGCCGGAAATAAGATTCGATCTTAGGGGTAAAGCTGCCGGCATGGTGGTATTCAAACCTCTTCGTAAACCGCTAATCCGCTACAACGCCGTAATGCTGAGTGAGAATGGACAGGACTTTTTACATCAAACGGTCCCACATGAGGTGGCCCACCTGGTTGCCAGAGTCCTGCACGGGGTGAAGATCAGGCCCCATGGAAGAGAGTGGCAATCGATTATGAGTAAGTTTGGTGCCAAACCAATACGTTGTCATAATTTTTCCACGCAAGGTATACCGACTCGTAGAATGCGTTACTTCCCTTATCGCTGCAGTTGCAGGAATCATCAGCTCAGTGCAATTCGCCATCGAAGAACGCTGTCCGGTGTCACCTATCTCTGCCGTACCTGTGGATCACCATTGACCTCTCTCTAGATCTCAACGCCTTCAAGAATTGAGGCCAGGTATCCTATACCTGGCTTTGCTCAATCAACTGCAATTTTTGCTTGAGAGGCATCTTTTTAATGGCATGTTCCTGTTTCAGTGCTTCTCCTTGACTGAAACATGATTGCGTAAAGATCAACTCAACCGGTCCACGACCGCGGGTGTACTTTGCCCCACATCCACGGTTGTGCTGATCCATACGTCGCTCTAAATCCGTAGTGATACCTGTATAAAGTGATCCATCTGCACAACGCAGGATGTAGACAAACCACAAACACTCATTGCTATTCATGAGATTAAGAATATTAGTTTTGGGTCTTAGGAAGTTAAGCATCTATTAACAGGTGCTAAGCTTCAGAAATGATTAGTAAAAATAGGTATTACAAGCGTTCCCGAATCACAGA
>JAHXHT010000314.1 GCA_025656435.1 Candidatus Thiodiazotropha sp. (ex Gloverina cf. vestifex)
AACAGTCACAATTACGGCCATACAACCGCGCCTACGCCTATCGGGGACTAATCGCCTCGGCTTTCAGCCTTCCATGGCGATCAGCGATCGTTCCGTCCCGTTGCCGGATCGGCGCTGCCGAATTTTCGATGGCGATCTCCCTGCCATCACGGGATATCAGCAGACTGTGGTGTGCCAGGGAGATTACCTCAGAGCGGGAGAGACAGGCATCAACAGGATTGATCGCCGGTGATCGGCTGATCTCGTCAATGACTTGAAACGCCTTTTCCAGCGATTTGTCTTTCACCTCTTCAATGGTATAGCCGGTCAGTGTCTCCGCCACCGGGTTCATGTAGGTGATGATTCCATCCCTGTCGGTGGTGATGACGGCATCGCCGATCGACTGCAGGGTAACCAAAGCACGCTCTTTCTCTTCAAACAGAGCCTCTCCATATCCCTTTCTCTCTTGGATGTCCCGCGCCACGGCGATAATGACCGGTTCACTTCCCGCCTGTTCCAGCGCATCAACATGGATCTCGGCAGGAAAGGCTGTGCCGTCTTTTCTCCGGTGATGCGAGCTGAGAAATCGTGTATGCCCTTCACGAATGGTGCGCTTGAAAAAATTGGTTAACCGATCTCGACCGACATCAACCATGATGTCCTGCACATCTAGCCTGGAGAGCTCTGCCGATGTATAACCCAGCGCTTCGGATGCCTGTTGATTGAAGTCAATAAACCGCATCGTCTCCGGGTCGATCAGGTAAATGGCGTCCTGTGCGTGGTCCATCGCGTGCCTGAATCTCTCGTTCGAGAACCTGGCGGCATCCCGGTCTGCAATGAGATCTTTTGTGTATGCCTCATTGCGCTCGCATAACACGATGGCCTTTGCCAGATTTGCCAATATCGGTTTGAAAATTTCCGTAAAAGGCGTTTTCGATTGCGGCACAACCGGAGTCAGCAGCAACACCACACCATAGCCGGGTACAGGTAGTCTCAGGGCACTTCGATAGTGACCCTGTTTCAACGGGAGTTGTTGAAGATCATCTATGTTGATTTCGTCTGCCTCACCTGTCACCAGTTTTGCTGGAAAGCGGACGGGATTGCCAAGGCAGGCATTCAATCTGTGATCGCCGATACCGGCCTGTAACAGTACGTGCCGATACCCTTCATCCGCAAGCGCATCGTCATGCCATTGAAGTGCTAGACCACAAGGATAGCCTGTGTGAAAAATCAGCCGCTGGAGTACTTTCATGAGCAGGGAGTCCACATGATCCGCACTGCCGATGACCAGGGCAAGATCGTAGAGAATTGTGAGAATTCGCTCCTGCCTCATGATCAGATGCTCATACAGACCAAGGTGGCATTATGAAACAGCGGATAACCGCCCCGCTGGGAACTGCCGATTTCCCCCAGTGACAATGCGCCGAAGACCTGGTCATTGGAGATGGCCTGCTGCAACTCACAGAGTTCACTTGCAGCTGCGTCTTCTCCGAGATGAAGACGTCTGCCTGCACAGTGGAATGTAAGCATGGGTTTGGATTTGTTGACCATACGCTCAGCCAATATTTGAGTCGATTTCAACGCCTCCCGTTGAGGGGCTTCCAGCAGAGTCAATACAGCATGTTCCGGTACCTCGCCGACACAGAACAGGGAACCATCCTCCTCCAGCGCGACGGGTATGCGCACCAGGACCTCATCATCCGACCGGAGAATGCCAAAAGGAAAGTGCACCGCGTAGTCATAGAAGTTCTCGCGGTTGACCTCGACACCGTACAGCTGCTGAATCTTCTCCCGATAGATTTCGAAAGCCGGCTTCCAGTCGATATTGATGATGCAGTTCCCTTCGGTGGAGGTTGCCGCGACTATCTGGTCAGGCACCTGGTAACTGTGTTCGAGCACTGCACCGTCGTGTGATTTCAGCAGGATCGCCAGTAAGCCGTTCTGAACAAAATGGTTGTTATCGAACAGACAGGGCATCGGCTGGAATGTCTCGCTGCCCGCATTGGCCCCGGCATAGTGAACAGGCGCCGCCAACTGCAGATAAAACGCTTCCAGAATAGAGCCGATCTTTGGCACCAAAGCGTCGAACAACATGAAAAGGGTCACAGGCTCATCGTCAATGAGTCCATCCCTGAGCTCGCCGGCCAATCTCTCGATTGCCTGATCCGTCTCCGCCTGGGTACCGTCAAACGACACGATGCGGTGGAAGTCACACATCGGATTCAATCGGATAAGCAAGACACCCTGGCGATGAAATTGACCGGCATGATGGATCTCGGGAAAGACAGCACCCAGCAGTGGCACACCCAGGTCATTGAAGCAGGCCTGCAAAGTGGGAACCTCTGTGTTGCTACCCTCTGCAACGAGGGCCAGCACACCGGATGCCGGAAATGTTTGTTGCCACTGTCGGATGTGATCGGATATCGCCGCCACACCAGATAACGGTGAGAGAATGACACTGTTCATGGCAGATTATTACTTGTTGCTTATTGGCAGCCATTCAGCCAGTTTCTTTTGATTTTGTAAGGTTTTCCGAAAATAAGCAAACAACCATACGCTCTCCCGGCAGAGAATCCATACTCTCGAACGACTTGACTTCCATTGGATCACACCAGATTCTGGCAGACCAAGCGTGTCGCTACCTCGTGAAAGATTTTGGGACATCCGAGTCCCCAAAATCGACTCGCCAACGCGACAGCCGTTATGCCCCGAC
>JAHXHT010000315.1 GCA_025656435.1 Candidatus Thiodiazotropha sp. (ex Gloverina cf. vestifex)
ACAGTCACAATTACGGCCATACAACCGCGCCTACGCCTATCGGGGACTAATCGCCTCGGCTTTCAGCCTTCCATGGCGATCAGCGATTGATGAATTTCCATCCTACATCCAGAGTCAGTTAACAGTAAGTTGTTGGCCTCTGTCATCAGTATTTTATCCCTTGTCCTTCTTCTCCTCCTGCTTGGTGGCCTCCTTCAACTTACTCAGTCTTGATTCGATTCGTGATGTCTGGTGAAAATCCTTTTTATCAACTTGCCTTAGCGCAATTTCCAGCTGTTGGATGGCAGCTCGCAGACGCCCTTCCGTCACATACGCCTCCGCCAGCAGTCGATGTGATTCAGCCTGGTTGCCTGACAATTCCTCCACCTTACTGATGAGTCGGTAGAGTCTGGTGCTATTGGCCCTCAAGCTAATCGCGTGGGCCACCGCAGTGCGGGCTTCATCGTAGCGCTTGGCGTCGGTCAGCGCTTTAATATAAGTCACGGAAAGGGCGTGGTTTTGGGGCATCAACTGGTAGTGAGTGTCGAGAATTTTCAGTGCTTTTTGAGGATTGCCGAGCAAACGGGCGATCTCTGCCGAGGCGAGTACATACTCCATCTGTTGGGCGCGCTGTCTGAGCAGGTTCTCTATGATCAGGGCGGATTTCTTATATTGATGGTCGGCGATGAGAGCCAGTGCATGGCCGTATTGATGGGCTTCCTCATTCAGATGACGCCCTTCATCCAGTCCACTGGAAAAGTGTTTGACTGCTTCTTTGGGTTCCTTGAATTGTGCAACCCTCAAAGTCTCACGGGTCAGGTAGTAACGAAGGCTGCCGGGATACTGTCGATAGTTGTAGTTTTCAGCACGCCCGAGGGCATCTGCAACACGGTTAGTGGTAACCGGGTGAGTCCTTAATATCTCGGGTATGCCGGATTCATAGAGCCTGCTGGCATGGGTCAGGCGTTCGAAAAAGACCGGCATGGCGCGGGGATCGAATTCGGCTTCGGCAAGTATCTGAATGCCAACCGTATCGGCCTCCTCCTCGTTGCTGCGGGTAAAATTGATCTGCTCCTGAATAGCGCTGGCCTGGGCACCGGTCGCCATGGCGATGCCCGCATCCGGAGAACCCGCAACACCGACCAGGATGGATGCGAGGATCAGTGCCGCTGTCTTGCCGCTCATGCGGTTGGCGGCATCGAAGGCGCGTAACAGGTGCTTTTGTGTGACATGGGCGATTTCGTGCGCCACGACTGAGGCGAGTTCGCTCTCACTTTGGGTGGCCAGGATCAGGCCACTGTAGATGCCGATGTAGCCGCCAGGGCCGGCAAAGGCGTTTATGCTGGGATCTTCAAGTACAAAGAAGGTGAAGTCCTGGCCATTTGCGTCGCTCTGCTTAAGGAGCCGATTGCCGAGGTCCTGAATGTACTCCTCAATGAGCGGGTCATCCAAAACAGTGGTGCTCTTTTTGACGCTTAGCATGAACTCCCTGCCAAGCCGCTTTTCGTCGGAGGGAGTCAGATATTGATCGGATGGAGAACCGAGTTCAGGTAGGTTGATCTCTTCCGCTGTGGCATTGAAGGGTACTACCGTCAACAGACAGGCTGTCAGCAGAAGATGCATGGACTTGAGGTGGTACTGCAGAGATTTCATGTCTCTAAATGATCGTTTATCAACGCGTTAGTTCCTGACAAATCTGGTTGTTTGGGGAGAGGAACGCATCCAGCTTTGTATAGTCTATACGTTTGCATTAATCTACGTTGCCTTTATAAAAGGGCTAAATGACCCATCGACTAGCATTTTTCATGGAGAAGTATTTGATGAAAACTCGCACTACCGTTTTTCTCACCTGTTTTATCGCTGCCGGTTCCTGTCTGGCAGATGAAAGCATGCAGCTTCATATCGAAGAGGGCAAGGGGGTGATCAAGGCATTCTTTGGTGATCTCAAAGGTGAGTTGGTCAAAGGCATGAAGACCCAGGGCCCAGTCGCTACCATCGGTACCTGCAATACAGTAGCTCCCAATCTGGTAGAAGCGCACTCGCAAATGAGTGGTTGGCAAGTAGGAAGAACCAGTCTGAAGGCACGCAATTCCAACAATAAGCCCGATGCATGGGAGATGGCGGTTTTGAATGAGTTTGAGACACGGAAAGCAGCCGGTGAAGATCCGATGAAGCTGCTCAAAGCTGAAGTAGTGGAAGAAGATGGACGCCAGGTTTTTAGGATGATGAAGGCGATCCCCACAGCCGAGGTCTGTACTAAATGCCATGGTGCTGAACTCGCGGAGCCGGTATCTGCGAAGCTGGACGAACTCTATCCTGAGGATCAGGCCCGAGGTTACAAGGTTGGCGATCTGCGTGGTGCCTTTACTTTGAAGAAGCCCCTGTAATTGAGCGTCTGGTCTTTCGATCTGGCAAGATATTCACAATAACGCAATGTGCGCAGAGAAACGCGAAGGTCGCAAAGGCAGATTAACTGATAGCCTTTGCGATCTCTGCGTTTCCCTGCGGGCTTTGCGTTATGAATCGCCCTGTCAGTCCTATGTTCGTGTGCCTTGCTGCTGAGGCTTGTGGGTCCGGCTGATAGTTGCCTTATTTACCGCATGGCCCACTAGGGAAGCTCTGAACGAATCGTTTGTCAGCGAACGTTTCCTCTCGCTTGCTTCAAAACTGCCATGAGCGAAGAAAAACAGTGCATT
>JAHXHT010000316.1 GCA_025656435.1 Candidatus Thiodiazotropha sp. (ex Gloverina cf. vestifex)
AAGTTGTTTGCTTCATGGGGTCTATATAATGATTGGCCTAGAATGTGCACCATTATCCCTCAATCGATGGATTCGTTCAGAGCTTCCCTAGAGGAGGCGCTGCCGGAACTGCTTGAGCGATTGGCCGGAAAGGTCATGTTGGTGCACTACTCTGCGATTGAGCAGAACTTCATCAATGCCGCCTGTAATAAAATCTACGGCGCCCCATTTGTGATTCCGATTATCGATACGCTGGTACTGGCACGGCAGCTTTTTGAACGCCGTAACCATACCATTCAAGCCGGTAATCTACGGCTGTTCAATCTCAGACCAAGATATAATTTACCCAATTACAAGGCACATAATGCGTTGAGTGACGCCTTGGCTACCGCTGAACTCTTCTTAGCCATGGCATCAGAGATGTTTCCACAACCGAGTAAATGTCAGCTCAGCCGTTTTCTTACACGATGACACGCAATAGAATGAGAGGCTCAAGAATTAACATCGATCATTTTTCCAGCAAGATCAGTAGCAGAAAAATCGTGGTCTTGTTGTGTTTTTCGGAAGACAGATGGTTTTCCGCATCCTAATAATTATCAACAACCACCGTTGAGGAGCATCTAATGTCAGAACACAAGGTATATCCCGTCCCTGCCGATTTTGCAGCACAGGCCAACGTTAATGAGGCTCAATATCAGGCAATGTATCAGCAGTCTGTTGAAAATCCTGAAGCTTTCTGGGGTGAGCAGGCAGATCAGTACATCACCTGGTTCAAGAAATGGGACAAGGTACTCGACTGGAGTTTCGATAAAGACGACCTGCACATCGAATGGTTCAAAGGCGCCAAGCTGAATGTCTCCTACAACTGTATCGACCGTCACCTAGACACCCGCGGCGATCAGGTCGCCATCATCTGGGAAGGCGACAATCCTGAAGAGGATCGCAAGATCACCTATCGGGAGCTGCATGAAGAGGTCAGCAAGTTCGCCAACGTAATGAAGTCACGTGGTGTAAAAAAAGGCGACCGGGTCTCCCTCTATCTGCCGATGATTCCTGAAGCTGCCGTGGCCATGCTCGCCTGTACCCGTATCGGTGCCGTGCACTCCATCGTATTCGGTGGTTTCTCTCCGGATGCCCTGCGCGATCGTATCCTCGACTCCGATTGCCAAGTGGTGATCACCTCTGACCAGTCCATGCGTGGCGGTAAAAAAGTCCCACTCAAAGCCAACGCCGATAAGGCCATTGCCCAGTGCCCTGGTGTACATACCTGTCTAGTCGTACAGCGTGGCGGCGACCCCGTGGAGTGGGATGATCAGCGCGACGTCTGGTACCACGAAGCGATGGCCGATGCCTCAGCCGACTGCCCGCCGGAAGAGATGGAAGCGGACGATCCCCTGTTTATTCTCTACACCTCCGGCTCCACCGGCAAACCCAAGGGCGTGCTACACACCACCGGCGGTTATCTGCTGCAGGCGGCCATGACCCACAAGCTGGTTTTCGACTACAAGGATGGCGAGGTCTATTGGTGTACCGCTGATGTGGGCTGGGTCACTGGCCATACCTATATCGTCTATGGGCCACTGACTAACGGCGCCATCACCCTGATGTTCGAGGGTATTCCAACTTATCCGGATATCTCCCGCTTCTGGCAAGTCTGCGACAAGCACAACGTAGCCACCTTCTACACCGCACCGACCGCCATCCGTTCCCTGATGCGTGCCGGCGAGGAACCGGTCAAGAAAACCAGTCGCAAGAGTCTGCGGCTGCTAGGCACAGTGGGCGAGCCCATCAACCCCGAGGCCTGGGAGTGGTACCATAATGTGGTAGGTGACGAGCGCTGCCCCATCGTCGATACCTGGTGGCAGACCGAGACCGGTGCACACATGATGACCCCCCTACCCGGCGCCACACCACTGAAGCCAGGTTCCGCCACCCACCCCTTCTTTGGCGTAGAGCCCGTGCTGTTGGACGATCAGGGTGTAGAGATCGACGGCAACCCAGCCGAAGGCAATCTGGCCATCAAACACCCCTGGCCTTCCATGATGCGCAGCGTCTATGGTGATCATAAGCGCTTCTTCGAGACCTATTTCGCCATGTATCCCGGCTACTACTTCACCGGTGACGGTGCCCGTCGTGACGAGGACGGCTATTACTGGATTACGGGCCGAGTCGATGACGTCCTCAATGTCTCCGGTCACCGTCTGGGTACCGCCGAGATTGAATCCGCACTGGTATTGCACGATTCTGTTGCAGAAGCCGCTGTGGTTGGCTACCCGCATGACCTGACCGGTCAGGGTATCTACGCTTATGTCACTTTGATGGCAGGCATGGAAGGTACTGACGAACTGAAGACCGATCTGGTCAAGCTGGTACGATCAGAAATCGGTCCTATCGCCAAGGTCAACATCATCCAGTGGGCTCCTGGTTTGCCAAAAACCCGTTCAGGTAAGATCATGCGCCGCATCCTGCGTAAGATAGCCGCCAACGAGTTGGACACCCTGGGCGATACCTCAACCCTGGCCGATCCCAGCGTGGTCGATAATCTGGTTGATAACCGGGAAAACAAATAAGCTGACAGTCGGCCAAGCGTGTCGCTACCTCGTGAAAGATTTTGGGACATCCGAGTCCCCAAAATCGACTCGCCAACGCGACAGCCGTTATGCCCCGACCG
>JAHXHT010000317.1 GCA_025656435.1 Candidatus Thiodiazotropha sp. (ex Gloverina cf. vestifex)
CGGTCGGGGCATAACGGCTGTCGCGTTGGCGAGTCGATTTTGGGGACTCGGATGTCCCAAAATCTTTCACGAGGTAGCGACACGCTTGGATGCAGCTAGCTGATTGAGTGGTTGTTTATCCTTGTCTTCCAGGTGTGCTCCGATGATCTTCGGAGCAGAACTGTCAACCAAGTCCCAGTTATTGATGTATCGAGTATGAGCCAGATACAGGTGGTAAATATCCTCTCTCTCAATGGTGCTGCCACGGGAATATTTTTCCACTAGGAGAAATAGGGCGCACAGCCGCTCCTCGTGGTAGGTGGATTTCAACAGTTGCCGGGTCTCTTGCAGAGAGATCTGCTTGAATTTCCTGGCCTGCTCTCGGAGTATGGGGACTCGAATGCCGAGAAATTTATCTCCTTCGCCATATTCTCCCGGACCGGTTTTAAAGAACCTTTGCGAATGATGCGCAATGGCGGGGTCAGCGAGTTCTCTCAGGTTTTTTCTCAATTGTGAGATTGACATAGGTAGATACCAGGGATTAGCCAGGATAAAACACAATTTGTCAGAGAAAGCTTAACCGACAAATAATTGTTCGCAACCGACACGGCATGGATCGTATTAAGTGGCTTGTGTAAGCACCGTTAACAGGTGACTTTTCTTTCGGTTTATCATGTTCACGACAACTCAAAAATAAGGGGCGTTATGAAATACCGATATGAGATCCTGCAGAAAGATGCGGTCTATCGAGGCTTTCTCAAAGTCAATCGATACCGCTTACGGCATGAGCTGTTCATGGGCGGTGAGAGTGAGGAACTCATACGTGAGCGGCTGGAAGGTCTGAGGGCTGCCTCTATCCTGCTCTATGATCCAAAGCTCGACAAGGTGGTACTGGTGGAGCAGTTCCGTATCGGCGCCGTTGGGCAGGAGACAGTGCCCTGGATGCTGGAGATCGTCGGTGGCTTCGTACCGGAAGATGAAAGCGATGAATCCGTGGCCCGGCGGGAGGCGGTGGAGGAGGCCAATTGCCCGGTCGGGCGTATCGAGGCTATCTGTGAATTTGTTGTCAGTCCGGGCATCTCGGTGGACCGCATCGCCCTTTTCTGTGGAGAAGTAGATGCCTCCCAGGCTGCCGGCGTGCATGGTCTGGATCATGAGGGAGAGGATATTCGGGTTGTGGTGATGGATGCGGATGAGGCGATCGGTGAACTCTACAGTGGACGCGCCAATTCCACGAGTATCACCATAGCCTTGCAGTGGTTGGCGTTGAATCGGAAGGACTTAAAGGCTCGTTGGCGGATGCCTGGCTAATCGTACCCGATTACAGATGCAGTCTGGCCAATTCCCGGTCAGGCGTACCGGTCTCCCAAGCATCATTAAATAAGGCCAACAGCCGATTCACCCGGTGGCGGTTGTGATAGCAGGCAATACCGAGGTAACTCTCGGCAGCCTTACGATGCAGATAGCCGCAATCATCCACCAGCAGGAAAGTCTCCGGTGTATCGATAAAGTCTTGGCTGGGTTTGCGGATCTCGATGACCGAGGGTAGACGCTGGGCCAGTTCGACCAAGCGGTGGCCCTGCTGTAGTACCAGGGTGTTGTCCTGCAGGATGATTTGGATACGAGTAAAGCGGGATCTCAGCGCCAGGGCCTTGAATGCCTCCAGAAAGGCGGGTTGATCGAAGACTTTGTGATCGAGATCATGGCTAATGATTGCCAGTTCGCGCTTTGCTTGCCGCAGCAGAGAGGTGGCGTGTACCAGATTCTCTTCCTCGTTATGTAGATGAAAGAGGTCGCTTGTCCCTCCCAGGACAGGCAGTGTCAGATCCACCACTGAATTAAACGCTGTGGGATGAAGCACCATCTTACGATGAGGAATGTCGGCTTCGTGGAAGATCTTACCCACAGCGGTGAACCCCGCCTTGGCGTAAAAAGCCTCTGCGTCGGTTTGTGCATGCAGAAATAGTTTTGTGATGCCGCTGGCCTCAGCCCGTGTCAGTATCCGGTCGAGCAGGGTCCTCCCTATGCCTCGGCCTCGCCACTCTGGCAGTACAGCCATGCGGCCGATCTGGCCGCTGCCGAGCAACCGGGCGGTGCCTATGGGTCGCAGTTCTCTGTCGAGTGCGAGCAGGTGGTAAGCCATGAGGTCGTCATCGTCCCACTCTATCTCCAATGGAACGCCTTGTTCTTCGACAAATACCGGTTCACGGACCTGTCTCAGGTATTGGCGATCCTCAGGCCAAATGGCCTCGCGTATGGTGTATTCAGCACCAGTCATTACCGAACTCAAGATGACCGTCGTTGTAGAGTCGGCAAAGTAGGGAGAGGTAGACCGGTTGTGTCAGCCACTCCTGCAGATAGCCGAAGTGGAGTTCACGATAGCGGGTGACCACCGGCAGGAAATCTCCCGACTCGCTTGGTAGGGTGTAGTGCTGGCCATTGGCATAGAGGCTGTCTTGCCCATCACCATCGTTGCGGCTGAAGTCCAGACGGGTATAGCCATGACGATGGATGACGGCTGCCTGCCGAAAGCGGTTGAGAAAATCCTCTTCCCCTAAGGAAGCTCTGAACGAATCGTTTGTCAGCGAACGTTTCCTCTCGCTTGCTTCAGAACTGCCATGAGCGAAGAAAAACAGTGCATTTCA
>JAHXHT010000318.1 GCA_025656435.1 Candidatus Thiodiazotropha sp. (ex Gloverina cf. vestifex)
ACAGTCACAATTACGGCCATACAACCGCGCCTACGCCTATCGGGGACTAATCGCCTCGGCTTTCAGCCTTCCATGGCGATCAGCGATGGTAGTTGAAATCACGGTTGCCCAAAAACTCCTCTCCCTGAGGGAGAGCATGCCAAGCCCCATCACTGTCCAACCTACACGCTGGGGTAGATATGCTGGGATTGTGTGCATATTAAGAGAATTGATCTGAATTTGGCTGTGATTCCACAACGGTTTCTACACATCGATACCTGTAATGCGTTATCATAGGCGGCTTCTGAAGAGCGGCTACTTATACACTCTACGACTCTAGCCTCTTTATTCCGCAAAGCAGTGGTACGCGGAGTGTCCATCAGTTCATTTTTTGACATTCTTCAACGGATGGTGGCCCCCTTTTTGTTTTTTACAAGGGGTTTCACTGGGCTGTCGCTTTCTCGATGAAGGCTAGTTTTCAGAACGTCACAATCATGCCTTCTTTGCTTGCCAGGCTCCCCAGATCGGGCCGGCGTAGACTCATTTTGACGCAGTAGGATTATTTTTCAGACCATGTCCACAGACGAAACAACGACCACATCCCCTCAATCACGCCTGAACATTAAACTCATCGTTGCCGGCGTGCTGTTTTTCCTCGCAGCGCTTGCCCTGGCAAGAGTGGTGCCGACGACGGAGATCGCCTGGGCCGGCGGACTGCTGCTGCTGACAGTCTATCTATTCGCATTTGAGGTGGTCGGCGTCGATGTGGCTGCCATGACCGTGATGGTGTTGCTCGGCCTTACCAGTCTGGTGGCACCGATGATCGGGCTGGAACAGGGTTTGGTGGACAACCGGCACCTGTTCAATGGTTTCTCCTCCAACGCGGTGGTGTCGATCATTGCTGTCATGATCATCGGGGCAGGTCTCGATAAGACCGGCGTCATGACCAGTGTGGCGGCCTTCATCCTGAAAGTTGGCGGCACCACGGAAAAACGCATCATCCCGATCATCTCCGCCACGGTGGGCTTTATCTCCTCTTTCATGCAGAACGTGGGAGCGGCAGCGCTGTTTCTGCCTGTAGTTTCACGTATCTCTGCCCGTTCAGGTCTTCCCATGTCGCGACTGCTGATGCCGATGGGATTTACTGCGATTCTCGGCGGCACCATGACTATGGTGGGTTCCAGCCCGCTGATTTTGCTCAACGACCTGATCCTGACCTCAAACAAGGCGCTGCCTGCAGAGCAGCAGATGGAGACCTGGGGACTCTTTTCAGTCACCCCAATCGGCGTGGCATTGGTGGTTACAGGCATTATCTATTTCGTATTGGCAGGCCGATTCGTGTTGCCAGCCACCAAAAGCGAAAGCAGCACCAGTGGCTCCGATCCCATGCAGTATTTTCACGATGTCTATGGCGTCGACTATGCGTTGAATGAGTTGGTGGTCACAGATGACAGCGGCCTCATCGGTAAGCAGTTGGACGATGTGGAGACGGCCTATCGGGTTCGCGTCATCGCATCCAAGGTCTCAGGTGAGGCAAACCGGATAGGTCCGGGCGCCCTGGCACGCGATGTGGACTTGCAGGTGGGCATGGTACTGGGTGTGGTTGCCGATCCGGAATCATTGAACAACTTTATCGAGACTTATCATCTGAAGAAGCGCCCGGTCCTGCGCACATTCTCCAACGACCTGTCCGCCAATAAGGCAGGTATTGCAGAGGTGGTTATCCCACCGGGTTCCTCACTGATCGGCAAGAGTGCCCGCGATGTCTGGATGCGCAAAATCTACGGCATTGCCATGATCGGCCTCCATCGCAACGGCGAGACCATGCGAGAGGGTGACGATATCCGCAATCTACCGTTGATGGCCGGCGATACCCTGGTGGTGCATACACCCTGGGATGCCCTGTCAAGAATCGAGAAAGACAAGAACTTCGTCGTAGTGACCACCGAGTATCCCCACGAAGAGATACGGCCCAACAAGGTGGGCTGGGCAGCGCTGTTCTTTGCCATTGCCCTCTCCATGGTGCTGTTTACCGATATCCGTCTCTCTGTTGCGCTCTTGACCGGCGCTGTCGGCATGGTGCTGTCCGGTGTACTCAATATCGATGAGGCCTATGAGGCTGTCAGCTGGAAGACGGTCTTTCTGCTTGCATCCCTGATTCCCCTGGGCCTTGCTGTGGAGACATCAGGCACAGCGAAGTGGATTGCGGACCAGGTACTGTCGGTGGTCGGTCACATGCCGATCTGGGTGATCCAATCCGCAGTTGCGGTTCTGGCAACATTCTTTACTTTGGTGATGTCGAATGTGGGCGCCACTGTATTGCTGGTGCCGCTGGCCGTCAATATCGCCATTGGTGCGGGTGCAAATCCCGCAGTGTTCGCCCTCACAGTAGCCATTGCGACTTCCAACTCATTCCTGATACCCACCCACCAGGTCAATGCCCTGATAATGGGACCGGCAGGCTATCGAGTACCCGATTTCATGAAGGCCGGTGGCGTCATGACCGTGCTTTTTCTGGTGGTTATGATGCTGATGATGAGTCTGGTCTTCTAAGGAAGCTCTGAACGAATCCATCGATTGAGGGATAATGGTGCACATTCTAGGCCAATCATTATATAGACCCCATGAAGCAAACAACT
>JAHXHT010000319.1 GCA_025656435.1 Candidatus Thiodiazotropha sp. (ex Gloverina cf. vestifex)
GATTCGTTCAGAGCTTCCCTAACAAAAGACTCACGAAACGCGTCAAGGTACTCGACACCTGCCAATTTATCCTCATGCAGGGAGATCCCAACAGAACCAAAAGGAAGATTGATGACCGCCTGATAATTCTCTCTTTCTCTACGCATTAGCCGATCATCCCGAGATCATTGAAAGTATTTTCTCACAACTCAGACTCTAGGGTCTGTCAACACCAACCACTCTGACGATTCAGCAACGCTGAAATCAACACCTTGACTGTCCACAGTTCCTGTGGATAACTTTGTTTATAACCTGAAAGAATATAGCCAGAACCCGCGATACCACTGTAGTTCTCTTAAATTGTGCAAATTCTATACAATGACTATTTATATAGATAATTCAATACGTTACTGGACTATTCTTAGGTTGTAAATGAGAAGTTCCCTTTAAAGCCTCAATGTTTGATAGCAGCAACCAAGCGTGTGCATAAAACGATTGACAGAGTGTTTTTTTTCGTTCTATAAAAACTCCACTTTAGCCCAGCACCTGTCCCTTAAAAAACCATCATTGCGCATAGCCTACTATAGATGTTCAAATCCCCCCACGACTTAAAAACCCTCCCCGGTAATGCCTGACACCAAAGCAAATTTCTGGATAGAAACGCCACTCAGCCGCATGTCGAGGTCCCAATGGGAATCACTTTGCGATGGCTGTGCCAAGTGCTGCCTGCAGAAGCTTGAGGACGAGGAGACCCGGGAAATCTTCTTTACCAACATCGTCTGTGACCTGCTCGACCCGGAAACTTGCCAGTGTACTGGCTACACAGAGCGATCGGTTCGCGTTCCGACCTGTGTCACACTCGCCATGGAGCATCTGGAGGATCCATACTGGCTTCCTAAAACCTGCGCATACCGGCTGCTTGCGGAAAACAGGGAGCTTCCCCAGTGGCATCCCCTGGTCTCCGGTGACCCACAAAGTGTTGAAGCGTCTGGCCATTCGATTCGTGGCCGCACCGTACCCGAGGCAGAGGCGGACGATTGGGAGTTCCATCTGATCGACTGGGTATAGACTGATAAAACCAATCTCATGCAGCAAATCACCACTTTAATTGAGTTTCTTGAAGCCGGGAGCCTAAATCCACGCTTCTACGACATGGGCAGACGCCTTATCAGCCTTTCCCGGGACCAGTTCCTGAGCTTTGAACGCACGGAGACCGCCTATCCACAACCCCTGCAACAGCAGGCCTGGATTGCCCTCCTGCTTCAACCGGATAGCGAGCCAGTACAGGCGGATCCGTTGATCTGGTTCATTCGCTTCCCTCTGGATGAACAAGGCAAACTCATGCAGGCGGCCCGCGATGACTTCATGTTCCAGTTACTCGAACGACTGGGTAACGCTTTACAGCCTGCCGATCAGAGAAAAGAGATTGAATCAGCACTGGAGCAAAACCCGTATGCCTTCCAGCCAAAACAGGAGCGACTGGCTGCATTTCATGCCCGCATAACAGTGGAATTATACCAGTCGCCCTCACGCTACTATGCCCACGCCAAACGCTACTTCGATGGAGATCTGGGTTGGGATCAATGGTCATTCATCGGCTATCAGGGGATAGCGGACATAGCAGCCCGCTATCATGAAGAGGGGAATATACAACGCATTGCATCCGCAATCCCTCATCTACCTCCAACTGCACTCGAGGCACTGTGCCACTGCCTGGAGAATGAAACCATTCCGGTTTTTCTTGCAGAAGCACTGCTCGATCGTACCTTGGATTGCCTGAGCGAGCCGACTCCCGATCCTCAGGTCATCACCTCCACCCTGCGGGGTATTTCACACAGTGAGCCGGTGGAACCTCGTCACCAGTTGCTCAGACATGTGCTAAAACACACTATTGCCCGACGGAGCGATATACTGGCTGCTGTTGCCGGCCGCCTTTGGGAAGATCTTGTTCATGACGATCTGCGCACTCTCTTTCTGGAACGCCTGGCAGAAAATCTCGAAGGGCAGGATTTTTTTAATCAAATTCTCAGTGATCTGCTTTATTTGACTGCCACCCGACAGAGTCTGTTAGGTAGTCTGAGAGATCCGGCCCGTTCCGAGAGGTTGAGTCAAGCCATCGGCACCTTTTTCACTCATATCAAAAAGGGCTGATTTCTCTAAACAATGTCCGGTGAAAACGCTATCGACGCGTGATGATAGAGGCCATTTCCTCAGTCTTCTTCCCTTCTCCACTCATCTGCCTGCCTATTCTCCGTAACTCAGAGTGCGTTATCTCGTGATACTAACTTAAAAAATATAGTGAAATGTATTGCTAATGATAACCATTCGCATTATTATCGTTATTGATATTTAGTTACACCCTATTTCGTCATGTCCAAAAAGATCAATACACAGCCCTCCCATAAAATGCCGAGTGTCGCTTCTAGCAGTCAGTACAGGATCATCGAAAGTCGCGAACTGATGCAAGGAGACGGACAAATTGGAATTGACCATAAAGGAGAGGTCTATCACCTGCGCATCACGCGCCAGGGAAAGTTGATCAAGCGTGTCGCTACCTCGTGAAAGATTTTGGGACATCCGAGTCCCCAAAATCGACTCGCCAACGCGACAGCCGTTATGCCCCGACC
>JAHXHT010000320.1 GCA_025656435.1 Candidatus Thiodiazotropha sp. (ex Gloverina cf. vestifex)
TCCCTAACAGTCACAATTACAGCCATACAACCGCGCCTACGCCTATCGGGGACTAATCGCCTCGGCTTTCAGCCTTCCATGGCGATCAGCGAATGATGCGGATCTACAAAGTCACCTGGATTACGTCCATTACAACCCAGTGAAGCACGGCCTGGTAATGAAAGTGGTCGATTGGCCATTCTCATCATTTCACCATTACTTACGAAAGGGGTGGGTGACAGAGGATTGGAGTGTCGACAGAGAATTCGAGGGTGATTTTGGTGAATAGTGGGGTTGTTGGGCCTCCTGCGTCGGCCCAACCTACATTTATCCCACCGTAGGTTGGGCCGACGCAGGAGGCCCAACAACCCAAGGATCTAATAGAATCAATCCACCTTACTGACAATCAGCGAGGCGTTAACGCCACCAAAACCGAAACCATTACAAAGTGCGTGCTGAGTGGACTGACTACGTGCCTGGTTGGGCACCAGATCAAGATCAGCCATGGTCTCATCCACGTTGTCCAGATTGAGGGTGGGCGGCAGCAGGTCATGCATCACTGCCAGTGCAGTAAAGATGCTCTCGATCCCGCCTGCGGCACCCAGCAGGTGACCCGTCGCAGACTTCGTCGAGGAGACCGCTACTTGCCCCGCCTGATCCCCGAATACATTTCTCAAAGATGCAATCTCCGCCCGATCACCCACCGGCGTGGAGGTGGCGTGGGCATTGACGTAACCGATATCACCCGGCTCCAGCCCGGCCATCGCCAGCGCTGTACGCATCGAGGCGGCGGCGCCTGCGCCATCCTCAGGACCGGAGGTGATGTGGTGGGCATCCGCGCTGGTACCATAGCCGCTCAGTACAGCCAGCGGTTTCGCACCACGGGCCTCGGCGTGCTCCAGGGTCTCTATCACCATCAGACCTGAACCCTCGCCCATGACGAAACCGTCACGGTCCCGATCGAAGGGACGGGAGGCCCGTTCCGGCGCCGCATCATTGGTGGAGAGCGCTTTAAGGGCATTGAATCCTGCCAGAGAGAGCGGATCGACACAGGCTTCGGCACCGCCCACCAGGGCCACCTTGGCCTCGCCGCAGCGGATCATGCGCATCCCGTCACCGATGGCCTGCACGCCTGCCGCACAGGCCGTCACAGGACAACCCATCGGACCCTTGAAACCGAACCGGATGGAGAGATTACCCGCTGCCATGTTGGCCAGGAAGGCGGGTACCACAAAAGGAGAGATCCGCTTGGGACCCCGGCTGTCCAGTGTCTTCTGTGCCTGGGTGATGGCAGGAAAACCGCCGATACCGGTGGCAATAATGGTCGCCGTGGCCTGCTTTTCCGCTTCACTCGTCGGCACCCAGCCAGCCTGATCCAGGGCTTCCTGTGCAGCGGCCAGGGCATAGAGGGTGAAGAAATCGATCTTCTTGCGCTCTTTCTTCTCGATCACCGTTTCTGGATCGAACCCAGCTTCCGAATCTTCCTCCACACCGGGCACCAGACCTGCGATGCGGATGGGAAAATCCTCCACATCAAAGCGGTCGATGCGGGCGATACCCGAACGGCCTTCGGTCAGTCGCTGCCAGACTAGCTTGACTCCGCATCCCAGCGGACTGATGATTCCCATTCCAGTGATCACGACGGGCGAATGCATAACTCCTCCAAATTTACTATTGAAGGAAACACTAGCCCGAGCCAAGATATGATCAAGATAATATTTACTACCGCCCTGCGTGGAAAACCCTGATGCCATACTCCAAAGCACACAAGCTCCAATCCAAAGACAGAATCCTGAAATCCGCCACCGAACTGTTCAGCCGTTACGGTTTCGACAAGGTCTCCATCGGCCAGATCATGAAACTCGCACGGATGACCCATGGCGCCTTCTACGCCCACTTCGAATCGAAAGAGGCCCTCTACAACGCCTCTTTCTTCGAGACCCTGAAGCGCAGCCGGGCCGGCCGCCTGGTCAAAGGCCCCTTCTCCATCATGCACCTGACCTCCCTGGTCACCGACTATCTCAACCTGCGTGACCCGAAGAAACCCCAGGAACCCGGTCCTGAAGCGATTCTGTTCAACGACATCGGCAGCGACAACGACGAGATCAAGAAGCTCTACGAGAAATCCTACCTCAGCCTCAAGGAGATGTTGGAGACCCGCATCACTGCCCTGAGCAAACTCAACAAGCTCCCCTTCGCGGCAGACAGCGAAACCGTAGCGGAGAAGTCCAGGGCGATCCTGGCCGCACTGGTGGGTGCCGTAGCCATCGCCAAGAGCATCCCCCACGAAGAGGAGCAGCGCAGCATCCTGATGACCGCACAAAAGCAGATCTTCGCCATCCTCGGTGTCAGCGAACACGACCTGTCGGACCAGACGCAAGAGTACACCCCGTCATAAGTCAGGCTATCCAGGCAGAGCCCATCCTGCCTGACGCTTGATTCCCTTCGTATCAGCTCATCAGAGATTAGATCCTGACACACCCGCCATATTTGGCATCAGCACCCAGTTACCGCTAGGGAAGCTCTGAACGAATCGTTTGTCAGCGAACGTTTCCTCTCGCTTGCTTCAAAACTGCCATGAGCGAAGAAAAACAGTGCAT
>JAHXHT010000321.1 GCA_025656435.1 Candidatus Thiodiazotropha sp. (ex Gloverina cf. vestifex)
GTGATTCGGGAACGCTTGTAATACCTATTTTTACTAATCATTTCTGAAGCTTAGCACCTGTTAATAGATGCTTAACTTCCTAAGACCCTACGTTTTATTCCTATCAAGCTGTGAATTGGTCGGCGATCTTGACCAATGTTCACAAATGAGAATCAGAGGCTGTCGAGGAGTCCGTGCAGTGTAGTAACCACGCGCTTTCGGTTGAAAAGGAGTTGCCGCCGGCGTCCCCCCATCTGACGCCAGAGCATGGCAGCTCTGATGCCCGCTAGCAGCAGGGCGCGGATTCGGTTGACGTTATCGGGATTCTGTAGATAGACAGGCTCGCCACTGACCATGATACGGGGCTGCAGCGTGCTGATGTTCTCTGCATAGATATCTGCCAGAGAAGCAAGGATATTGCTATGTGTTTGGGGGAAGTGTGGCAAGCGTGCAGCTGTGTTCTTGATGCCTTCACTGATGCTTTCCAGACGTTCGGCATCACCGATAAGCTTGCGTTCCAATTGCACCAGACTGAGCAGGTATCGTGTCAGCTCATTGTCGCGGGGCTCGCTACCGCTGAGTTGTCGGTGGGCCAAGCGTAGCCCAGGTGCAAGATTCTGCAGACTGCCGAATACGTCTAGCACCTGCGCTGTATCCACCTGAAACAGGCTGTGGATATTACCCGTCAGGGCTTGGGCATCGGCCATGCCTTTGTGTGCCACTTGCTGCGCAAGATGGCAGGCTTGGAAGAGTCCTGCCAGGGCAATGGCCCGGTCGTTATCATTGTATTTCATGGTGTGTTGTAAGCTGACTCGATGATGCCGCCGCCGAGGCATTCCTGATTCTGGTAAATGACAATTGACTGGCCGGGTGTGACGGCTCTTTGTGGTTGTTGGAAGACGACTTTAAGCTGATCGTCCGATGCTTGTTTTATTTCACAGGCCTGCAAGGGTTGGCGATGACGGATGCGTGCTGAACATCTCAGCGGCATAGCGGGCGCTTGACCAGCAACCCAATGAAGCTGACCGGCTTCCAGTGCATTGCGCATCAACATGGGGTGGTTATGACCCTGTGCGGCAACCAGACGGTTCCTCTCTAGATCTTTTCCCACGACATACCAGGGCGTTTCATCTGCATCCTGTCTACCGCCGATACCCAGGCCCTGACGTTGCCCGGGGGTATAGTACATCAGTCCTTGATGCTTGCCGATAACTTCTCCCGCGGGATCTTCTATGTCACCCGGTTGAGCAGGCAGATAGCGCTGGAGAAAGTCGCGGAACTTGCGTTCCCCAATGAAACAGATCCCCGTGCTGTCCTTTTTCTTGTGATTGGGAAAACCGGCCTGTGCTGCTATATCCCTGACTTGGTTTTTCTCAAGCCCGCCCAGGGGGAATAGGGCGTTGCATAACTGTGCCTGGTTGAGCATGTAGAGAAAGTAGGTTTGATCTTTGTTCTCATCCTCTGCACGTAAAAGCTGGCAAATGTCATCAGAGGTGCTCTTCGATGCGTAGTGACCTGTGGCGATATGGCTGGCGCCGAGTTGATCCACCGCATAGTCGAGAAAGGCTCTGAATTTGATCTCTCGGTTACACAGTACATCTGGATTAGGGGTTCTTACCGCGCGATACTCTTCTAGAAAATAGGCAAATACCCGGTCCCAATACTCCGCTGAAAGGTTGACGGTATGTAGCGGTATCCCCAACCGATCGGCAACCGCCTGGGCATCGTTGAGGTCCTCAGTGGCCGAGCAGTACTCCGCTGTGTCATCTTCCTCCCAGTTTTTCATGAAGAGGCCTTCCACTTCATAGCCCTGCTGTTTTAGCAGGAGGGCGGCGACGGATGAGTCGACGCCACCGGACAGACCTACAATGACTTTAGCGGGCATTCCGATGCCCTCGTTCTGATGGCGTTGTGGGTGTCTTGGGGTGTTGGATTTTTCGCCAGCTACCGGGTTTGAGGTCTTGTAACTCCCACTCGCCGACCTGCATTCGAATCAGTCGTAGTGTGGGGTGACCAACGGCGGCAGTCATACGCCGTACCTGTCGATTGCGACCTTCGCGGATTTTGAGCTCCAGCCAACTGGTGGGTATTGCGGCGCGATAGCGAACTGGTGGATCCCTTGGCCAGAGATCGGGTTCTATCAGTCGCTTGACCTTGGCTGGATGAGTCATCCCATCCTTAAGCTCAAGACCTTCCCGCAGTTGAACCAATGCGTCATTCTCCACTATGCCATCGACCTGTACCCAATAGGTTTTCCAGGTCTTGCGTTTGGGGTCTGTGAGTTTGTGTTGCAGCGTCCCATCATCAGTCAGTAGCAGGAGCCCTTCACTGTCCCGGTCGAGACGGCCTGCAGGATAGACGCTTTTCATCGGGATATAATCTGCCAGCGTTGCACGGCCATCGCCATCTGTGAACTGGGTAAGTACGCCGTAGGGTTTGTTGAAGAGAATCAGCATTTAATACGCAATGTTCATCGGGTTCATGTCTGATGAATTAATGATCCTGAAAAACAAGCGTGTCGCTACCTCGTGAAAGATTTTGGGACATCCGAGTCCCCAAAATCGACTCGCCAACGCGACAGCCGTTATGCCCCGAC
>JAHXHT010000322.1 GCA_025656435.1 Candidatus Thiodiazotropha sp. (ex Gloverina cf. vestifex)
TTGTTTGCTTCATGGGGTCTATATAATGATTGGCCTAGAATGTGCACCATTATCCCTCAATCGATGGATTCGTTCAGAGCTTCCTTAGTGTGTGCAAGCCATGCGGTCATCGCGCTTGGGAGAATGGTTCCAAGCTAAATGCTGGAGTAGACTGCGATCGATGCTCTGGATGGAGAGGCTGTTTTGAATGATCTGGAAATGAGGAGGTGCGGTGCAGACCATCCTGCTGATTGAGGATGAGGCGGCGATTGCCGACATGGTGATCTACGCCCTGAAAAGCGAAGGTTTTGCAGCCGAATGGCGGCGGCTTGGGCGTGAGGGTGTCGACTGGTTGCAGCGGCATCCTGATACCGCTCTGTTGATTCTCGATATCGGCCTGCCCGACGGTAATGGCTTCGAGTTCTGTAAGGAGATCCGCCGCTTTTCTGCAGTCCCCATCGTTTTTCTTACCGCCCGCAATGAAGAGGTGGACCGTATCGTCGGCCTGGAGATCGGTGGCGATGACTATATGGGCAAGCCCTTCAGCCCGCGCGAGCTGACCGCGCGCATCAAGGCGATACTCAAACGTAGCGCAATACCTATGGACAGCGCAGTTGAGAACCCCTGTGTTTTCGGCATCGATTTGGTCCGTTGCCGCATCCGCTACCATGATTGCTGGCTTGAACTCACCCGTTACGAGTACCAGCTGCTTAAAACGCTGTTGCGGCAGCCTGAGCGGATTTTCTCACGGGCACAGATCATGGACATGGCATGGAGCGAGCCGGAAGAGAGTCTGGAGCGTGTGGTGGATACCCACATCAAGACGATCCGCGCCAAGCTGCGCCAGGTGAGCCAGGAAGAGAATCCGATCAAAACCCATCGCGGTATGGGTTACAGCATCAGTGGAAACGTGTGTGAATCTTAGCGTCCGCATCTTTCTTGGCTACTTTCTGCTGATCGGTTTTGCGGTCTGGTTCGTCATGCGGACCTTCACTGCGGAGCTGGTTCCCGGCATGCGCCAATCCCTCGAAGAGGTACTGGTGGATACGGCTAATCTGGTGGCGGAACTGGTCACCCAAGAGATGATGGCCGGAAGGGTGACAGATGGTGAGTTTGCTGAGGCCATGAAGGCATTTGCCCGGCGACGTTTCGATGCGCGCATCTGGTTTCTGAAAAAGCGCGACCCCAATCTGATTGTCTATATCACCGATGCCCAAGGCATCGTGCGCTATGACTCCCGCGGCCGCGACCTGGGTAGTGATTATTCACGCTGGAACGATGTCTATAAAACCCTGCGCGGGCAATATGGGGCACGCACCACAAGGGAGGATCCGCAGGATGAATACAGCAGCATCATGTATGTGGCAGCGCCGATCACGCAGGCGGGACGGATCATTGGCGTGGTGACTGTGGGCAAACCCAGCGTCACGGTGCAGCCATTCGTTGAGCGCGCGATCAACAATATGGAGGAGAAGGGTGGACTGGTGTTTCTTGGCGCCGTGGCTCTCGGCCTGCTGATCACCTATTGGCTGACATTCTCGATTCGCAAGTTGACCAGCTATGCCCGTGCCGTACGCGACGGCAAACGGGTGGATGTCCCGAGTCTGCGTGAAAAAGAGCTGGCCCAACTGGCCGAAGCGATGGAGGCCATGCGCAGTGAGCTGGAGGGAAAGGATTATGTGGAGAACTACTTGCACAGCATGACCCATGAATTGAAGAGTCCGCTGGCATCGATCCAGGGTACTGCCGAACTGCTCAATGAAGAGATGCCGTTGGCAGATCGCCAGAAATTTATCGCCAATATTCGCAGTGAGGCCCATCGTCTGCACCAGGTCGTGGAGCAATTATTGGGTCTGGCAGGTCTGGAGAAGCGACGAGGCCTGGAGCAACCTGAACCTATCAACACAACGGATCTGTTGAAAAAAGTCTGCGAGGAGCGGCAGTGGGCGGCACAACAGAAGGGACTCAGGTTCGAATATGAGAGCTGCGATGAAGCGGTAGTGACCGGTGAGCGGTTTCTGTTGCAACAGGCGCTTGGTAATCTGATCGATAACGCTATCGACTTCAGCCCGCGGGATGGGACTATCTTTCTAAGATGCCAGGTGCGTGACAAGATCTGGAGTTGCAGTATCTGTGACCAGGGTCCAGGCGTACCCGATTATGCAGTCGATAAGGTCTTTGAGCGCTTCTACTCCCTGCCCAGACCTGGTGGCGGAAGGCGTAGCAGTGGTCTGGGCCTCAGCTTTGTGCAGGAGGTGGCGCAACTGCATGGTGGACAGATTTTACTGGAGAACAGGGAGGGGGACGGTGTCATGGTACGGTTTGTGTTACCCCTTTTTCAACAGCCAGTCGGGGTGCGGTGAATTATTCCAATACTCTCAATTCGGGTGGATTCAGACACCTTCAACATTTGCCGTTATCGGGATGGTGCGTGGCTTTACGCACGTGGGCATCGCTAGGGAAGCTCTGAACGAATCCATCGATTGAGGGATAATGGTGCACATTCTAGGCCAATCATTATATAGACCCCATGAAGCAAACAAC
>JAHXHT010000323.1 GCA_025656435.1 Candidatus Thiodiazotropha sp. (ex Gloverina cf. vestifex)
TGAAATGCACTGTTTTTCTTCGCTCATGGCAGTTTTGAAGCAAGCGAGAGGAAACGTTCGCTGACAAACGATTCGTTCAGAGCTTCCCTATGGCTGAGTTGGACGATAAGGATCGGGACTATCTCAGCAAAGTGGCTCAGGTACTCAAGGATCGCCCGAAGATCGCCATCAAGCTTTGCGGTGTGGCGACGGCACTGGATCGGCAGGTCCTCAATCAGGCACTGGCCACAAAAGCAAAGGCTACCGAAAAAGCGGAAAAAGAGAGGGCAGGAACACCCGAAAAGCCATCAAATGCAGAGACATCCAGTAGCAAACAGTCACCAGCGCCAGTAGTTTCGGATAAAGAAATGATGGCACTGGCCCAGCGGCGCGCAGAGCAGGTTGAGGACTATTTCGTCAACCAGCATGGGATAAGCGCCGGCCGGGCGGCAGTCTGTCGCCCTGTGCTGAATGAGGAGGCGGGCGCTATAGCGAAAGTGGATCTTCAGATCTAAGGACGCTGGTAATGTGCCTCTCACGGTCGTTTTCTGGTTTTTATTTCCATTTATCTGCCGTTTTTGGGCGATATCTCCCTAATCTCTCATGGATATCGGGTAAACACCCCATTTAACCTTAGGGATAAAGTGTTTTAGAATAGTCAGGCAGTTTCAATGGAGATTGATTATGTTAGGCCAAGCCCCGGAATTTCAGAGCGTACTTCGTGCCATGCGAATCGTATCAGCCACCGATGCCACCGTACTGGTGACAGGGGAGAGCGGTACAGGCAAGGAGCTACTGGCCAAAGCACTTTTTGAGAGCAGTCGCCGGCGAGACAAACCCTTCGTAACCGTCAATTGTGCTGCACTCCCGGTTCAGCTGGCTGAAAGCGAGCTTTTCGGTCATCGCAAGGGTGCATACACCGGTGCTACATCTGACGGTATCGGTAAGATGCAGGCAGCCAATGGCGGCACCCTGTTCCTCGACGAGATTGGCGAACTGCCCCTGCAGGTACAGGCCAAGCTGCTACGTTTTTTCGAGACCGGCGAGTGTCAGCCGATTGGACAACCCATGAGTCAGCGAGTGGATGTACGCATCATTGCGGCAACCAATCGTGATCTTTCCCAGGCCGTTGAGGAGGGCACTTTCCGCGGCGATCTCTATTATCGGCTCTATGTGGTGCCACTGGAGCTTCCCCCGCTGCGTGATAGGTCAGGTGACATTTTACTCCTCATGAAAGGTCTGACAGAGTCGCTGGCAGCGCAATATAGCCTGCTGCCACCACGCTACAGCAAGGGCACAATGAAAATTCTGAACGGCTACCGCTGGCCGGGCAACGTGCGTGAATTGAAAAATTTCTGTGAACGTATGTTGATTCTTTTTTCGGGACGGGACATCGAACCTACGAATCTGCCATCTGAATTCCAGCAGGCGGTTGCACCCAAGGCAACGGTGACCAGCGATGGTTTTCAACTACCGGATCAGGGCATCCGTATGGACGAGCTCGAAGCCAATCTGATCGAGCAGGCGCTGTATAAAACAGCAGGTAATCGCAGTCGGGCAGCCCGTCTCTTGGGACTGTCGCGGGATACCCTGCGCTATCGCATGAAGAAGTACGCTATCGCGTAGCCGAGTTTAAGTCTTGGTGTGAGCACCGCTGATTAGGTTGCGGTGCGCTACTTCAGTTAAAGGTGCTGCATGGTCCTAATAAATGCGGTATCCACCATGGCGTTTCCGGCTACGGTAATCGAACAGGGCGATTCCCCCTACGAGTCCTAATAGCAGCGACAATCCACTGGCAATCAATCCCCATTTGAACGGTATTTCTACCTTGTCACCGTTCAGCTGAGCACGATAGGCTTCGTTCTCCTGTTGCAGCTGCCCCACGGTGGATGCAACCTTCTCCGCTGTATCAAGCCTTTGAGTCAATTCAGTGTAGGCCTGCCCTTCGTTATTTCTAATATTTTCCAGATCTGCCCGCGAAGCCGCCAACTGTTCTTGGTTTTGGTTGAGCTTTTGCTGCAGATCCTCGATCTTGGCCTGGGAATCGAGCAGTTGTGCCCGCGCCGGTTTATCCGAGATCAGAAAGCCGGCTTTGGTCCAGCCCTCTACACCCTCTTTTGTGCGAACACGGGCATAGAGCCCTTCGGTCTCGATGAGCTCGAGTTCAGTACCGCTGTTGAGTCGTTGCAGCAACTTGCCCTGGGAGTTGATCTCCTCATGCATGGAGAGCTGGAGCTCATCCGTCACATATCGGGTTTCTGCGCATACAAAGATGCTGTAGCAGGACAAGAACAGTCCAAGAGCCAGTGTCGAGGTTTTTTCAGGCCAGAGAGTACAGATAGTCATGGTCTAAGAGAGGAATGAGTTTTTTTGGTTTGTCGATATCCGGAGGATATCCAATAGGCGCCGATCATACTATGCAGTTCAACACATTTCTGACTTGTTCAGAGATTCCTAGGGAAGCTCTGAACGAATCCATCGATTGAGGGATAATGGTGCACATTCTAGGCCAATCATTATATAGACCCCATGAAGCAAACAAC
>JAHXHT010000324.1 GCA_025656435.1 Candidatus Thiodiazotropha sp. (ex Gloverina cf. vestifex)
GGTCGGGGCATAACGGCTGTCGCGTTGGCGAGTCGATTTTGGGGACTCGGATGTCCCAAAATCTTTCACGAGGTAGCGACACGCTTGGACAAAGCTTTTGTCGATCTTGAGTTCATCCAACGGCATGCGCTGCAGATGGGCCAGAGAGGAGTAACCGGTGCCAAAGTCATCGATTGAGAAGTGAATCCCCCTGTCACGCAATTGACTGAGAGTGGCCACCGCATCATTTTCGCGTTCCATCAGTGCACTCTCGGTCACTTCCAGGGATAGCTGTCCGGCAGGATAACCGGCTTGTTCTAATATGTGGGAGACCTTTTCAACCAGGCCACTCGGTAATCCCCCCATTAATAATGGGACTCAAAAGTAGTCACTGTTAAGCTGTCTGAGCCAGCTTCTGTATCGGGGTGATTCCACCTAATGCCATGTTTGGTCGATCATTATTGTAACGCCATAACCACCGGGTGGCAGTATCCTGTGCATGAGTAATCGATTCAAATAGATGTTGATCCAGCCACTCATGTCGAACAGTCCGATTAAATCGTTCCACATAAGCGTTCTGCTGTGGCTTCCCCGGCTGAATATACTGCAACTGAATCCGATGCCTGTTGGCCCATTCAACGAGCTGACTACTTAAGTATTCCGGTCCATTATCGCAGCGAATGACCTTGGGTTTGCCGCGCCACTCAATGATGCGACCCAGGGTACGGATGACTCTGAGTGCCGGCAATGAAAGATCAACTTCAATCCCCAAGCCTTCACGGTTGTAATCATCGATCACGTTAAAGGTCCGAAAGCTTCGACCATCTATCAGCCGATCATGCATAAAATCCATCGACCAGACTTCGTTGATCTGCCGAGGCACTGATAACTCATCAGGCTTGTCTCGCTTCAATCGTCGCTTCGACTTGATCCTCAGATTCAACTCCAGCTCACGGTAGATGCGGTAAACGCGCTTGTGATTGTAGCCGTAGCCCCTCACATTGCGCAGATACAGGAAACACAGGCCAAAGCCCCAGGTACGATTGGCTGTTGTGAGGCGAAGTAGCCAGTCCGCGATATGGGCATTGTCACCCGATAGCTTCGGCTGGTAACGGTAGCAGGTCTCGCTGATACCAAAAATCTCGCAGGTCAGGCGGATACTCAGCCCGTGCTTCGACAAGGCGTGCTTGGCCATCTCTCGTCGTTGAGATGGCCTCAGTACTTTCCCTCAAGGGCCTCCTTGCGGATCTCGGCCTTGAGCCGTTCTTCTGCATACATCTTCTTCAGGCGCCGGTTCTCCGCTTCCAGTTCCTTCATCCGCTTCATCATCGATACGTCCATGCCGCCATACTTGGCGCGCCAATTGTAAAAAGTGGCATCACTCATACCGTGCTTGCGGCACAGCTCAGCGATCGGAATACCGGCCTCGGCCTCTTTCAGGATCGATATGATCTGGGATTCGTTGTAGCGGGACTTCTTCATTGTAGATTCTCATTTTCGTAATAATAAATGGAAAATTCTACTTTTGAACCCCGTTATTTTTTGGGGGGATTACCATCTGAGCGCCACTTCGGTTGGCAAAGTTTGAATTTGCCACCTTGAGCAGTTTAGCTGTCAGTAGCGGATCGCTACCGACCACCTTGGCAACTTTGTCTGCAGAAACATCATCACCCTCCAGGGCCTGCTTAACACGAACCGCAATATCAGGAAAAGCGGGAAGTTTGAGTTCGCCGGTAGAAAGTTCTGCGCTGAGTTGTTGCACGAATTCGAAGGCAATATCGTTCATGGACGTGTGTCCCTGATCTAATCGTTATGTATGTGAGACGAATGCAGCGGTATTACTTTTGGGTCTTAGGAAGCTAAGCGAGTCCAATCGGCTTCTCTCGAAGCAGTTTTAGAACGAGTACATAGACATTATCACGCCGATGGTTAAAACGAAATTCAGTCTCTTTTAAATGAAGATAAAACATCTCTTTGCGGACACCCTTCATCCGCTGATCGCCATGGAAGGCTGAAAGCCGAGGCGATTAGTCCCCGATAGGCGTAGGCGCGGTTGTATGGCCGTAATTGTGACTGTTAGGGAACGATGTAGGGCATACAGAGAGCGCATCCGAAACGCCGTAGAGTCATTTGCGGGAGTCATGATGGAGTAGTGCACAAACAGCTCTGCTGCAATGTGCAATACGGAATCGTGACGGACGCAGGACGGTCGGGGCATAACGGCTGTCGCGTTGGCGAGTCGATTTTGGGGACTCGGATGTCCCAAAATCTTTCACGAGGTAGCGACACGCTTGTAAAGTAAAGTAAGTTCAGTGGCAATTTAAAAAGAGAGGTCATAATTTGCCACCGCCCCCTTTAATGATCCGAGAATAAGAATTTGAAAATCTTTAAGTATTACCAATAAATTACGAAGACGTGAGGTAATCCCCCCAAAAAATAACGGGGTTCAAAAGTAGAATTTTCCATTTATTATTACGAAAATGAGAATCTACAATGAAGAAGTCCCG
>JAHXHT010000325.1 GCA_025656435.1 Candidatus Thiodiazotropha sp. (ex Gloverina cf. vestifex)
GGTCGGGGCATAACGGCTGTCGCGTTGGCGAGTCGATTTTGGGGACTCGGATGTCCCAAAATCTTTCACGAGGTAGCGACACGCTTGTCACTACAGCTAAAGGCCGTTGCCGCCAGTTACAATGTGCTACTCACACATCCCGAAATCGCAGATGCTGCAGCGAGTCGGACATTCTATGGCGATACGGCGCTTTATGTTGCGCTTGCCCTGGCAGCGTTTACCATTTTGTTCGGTATCCGGCACATCGATATTACCGAGCGCCATGAGGGGATGGTGGCGGCTATCGCCTTTGAGTCACTCATCAAGTTGATCGCGTTTCTCGCCGTGGGTCTGTTTGTTGTATTTGCCGTATTCTCTGGCCCGGCCGACCTCCTTGCCAAAGCTGCTGAGGTGCCGGAGGTGGCCAACCTCTTTGGCTTCGACGCGATGCCTGGCGGTTACGCGAGTTGGTTGTCGCTCACCTTTCTGGCCATGATGGCGATCATGTTTCTGCCGCGCCAGTTTCAGGTTCTGGTGGTGGAGAACGTCAATGAAGAACATATTCGCAAAGCGAGTTGGCTCTTCCCTCTCTACCTGTTGCTGATCAACCTGTTTGTGCTACCCATTGCCGTTGCCGGTTTAATTCTATTTCCTGAGGGTACCGTCGATCCGGACACTTTCGTGTTGACCCTGCCGATGACGGGTAATGCGGAATATCTCGCACTGTTCGCTTTTATTGGCGGGCTTTCGGCGGCAACCGGCATGGTAATCGTGGCGACAATCGCGATATCGACCATGGTGTGCAACGATCTGGTCATCCCTTTTCTGTTACGCATGAATGCGCTTCACCGGGAAGATATGAGCGGCCTGCTACTGATGATTCGGCGCGGTGCCATCATCGTTATCCTGTTAATGGGGTATCTCTATTTTAAACTCATCGGCGAGTCATACGCGCTTGTCACGATTGGGTTGGTGTCATTTGCCGCTGCTGCCCAGTTTGCACCGCCCATTTTAATTGGGATCTATTGGAAAGGGGCCAGTCGCGCCGGGGCGATAGCGGGTCTCCTGGGCGGCTTTCTGGTTTGGGCCTACACGCTGGTGTTGCCTGGGTTTGCACGCTCAGGTTGGCTCTCTCAGGTTTTTCTTGAAGAGGGATTTTTGGGCTTGTCCTGGCTGAGACCGTATCAACTGTTGGGCCTCGACCTGTTCGACCCCATCACTCACGCTGTTTTTTGGAGCATGTTGATCAATGTAGGCCTGCTTGTTGGTGTGTCTTTATTTGCAAACCAGAGTGCCATTGAGCGTATCCAGGCGACTCTTTTTGTGGATGTGTTTAAACGTGGTTCGAAGACACGTGATTCACGTATCTGGGAGAGTACCACGTCGGTCGCCGAGATTCGTGAAATTCTGGCAAGATTCATCGGTACAGATCAGGCAGTTAAGGCATTCGAGCAATTTGCTCTCGAACGCGGACAGGAACTCAGAGATGAGATGCGCGCCGAAAGCGCGCTGGTGGAGTATACAGAACGCCAGTTAGCCGGTGCGATTGGCGCCGCTTCGGCCCGCGTGATGATGGGCTCGGTGGTGAAGGGGGAGGAACTGAGTATTGAAGGCGTGATGAAGATACTCGATGAAACCTCTCAGGTACTCGAATACAGCCGACAACTCGAACAGAAGTCCCGCGAATTGGAAGCTGCTACTGGTGAACTTAAAGCGGCCAACGAACGCCTTACGGAATTGGACCGTCTCAAGGACGAATTCGTCTCCACAGTCAGTCACGAACTGCGAACGCCCCTCACCTCGATACGGGCGTTTTCAGAAATCCTGCGGGATAGTCCTGAGCTGTCGTCCAATCAACGTGAAGAGTATCTGGACATTATCGTCAAGGAGAGTGAGCGTCTGACCCGCTTGATCAATGAAGTATTGAATCTGGCGAAAATTGAATCCGAAGGCGTCGAATGGAATATGCAGTGTGTGGATCTACGGCAGGCAATCGAGGAGGCGCTGGTCGCCACCCAACAGCTGGTGGCAGAGAGCGGAACAGCATTGATCAAACGTATGCCGGATGAGGTAGTCGAGGTCACAGTGGATAAAGACCGCGTGATCCAGGTGGTTATCAACCTGATATCCAATGCTGTCAAATTTTGTGATGGAGAGAACGGTCAGATCGGCGTGCGTGTCTTTCAGAACGATGGTAGGGCTTGTGTGAAAGTGACCGATAATGGAAGCGGCATCCCACAAGGTGAACAGGAGAGAATCTTTGAGAAGTTCCATCAGGTGAGTGATGCTCAGGATGGAAAACCTCGCGGTACGGGACTTGGTTTGCCGATTTGCCGCCGAATCGTCGAGCATCATGGCGGCCGGATCTGGGCAGAGAGTGAATTGGGGCAGGGTGCCACATTCATACGCTGATCGCCATGGAAGGCTGAAAGCCGAGGTGATTAGTCCCCGATAGGCGTAGGCGCGGTTGTATGGCCGTAATTGTGACTGTTAGGGA